>JBFXII010000052.1:0-11493 GCA_050176095.1 Desulfomonilaceae bacterium | reverse complement strand
TAGAAAACAACATACCCAGTTCGCTGGTAAATGTTTTGTCCCCAAAACCTAGGGTAGACATAACAGTGAGAGTCCAATAAAAACCGGTTCTCCAACTGAATTCGCGATTTTCGGAAAGCATGACAAAATGAAAGGCTACAGAGAACAGGGTAATCAGAGTGATCAGGACGAGAAGAAACTTGATAAGCACACCGACGTTTCTTTCCTGGCCTCTCGTGAATACACTAAGAATTGTCGCTAGAACAAGCTTCATGCCCGACCAGGTCCTTTTCGAGTTTCGATTTTTCTTTAAGCGCTTTCCAGATTCTTGGCAATATTCATTACAGTAGGTCAAACAGCCGTGCCGCTTGAGGCATCACGCCAAATCTTTGCCGAGCCAATATGCTCAGTTTGAATTATTCAACTGCATTACCAGAAATTAATTGTTTTATCTTCCCATTGTCTTTGCGGCCCTTTGGGTCATTTTTGGCGAAAGTATATCAAACGGCAAGGAAAGTCAAAATGTCAATTTGTGACCAATTCAGTTTTTTCAGGCTCTGTTAACGTGAAATCAAGCTCACTGAAACGCCATTATCATTAATCTCCATGACGCCTGTTGTTACACGAGCCATGTTAGGATGGAGATGTACCCAGGCGACAACCTTCCATGGCCGTCTGAACTAGACCGGCGCCAGCCTGCTCATACATGTTGTATGCTGCGCAGACGCCGAGCCCTGCTAGATCTTCGACTTCTTCCGGATAGCGGGCGATGGCAGCCACCTGGCAATTGAGCCCCAAGTTACGAAGTTGATGAGCGGCGTAAACGTTTCCCTGATGGTTCGGCATCGCCAATATGACTATTTCCAGGTTGATGTCTTTGCTCAGCCTGAGCCAGAATTCTGTGTCACTGGCGTCGCCGAGTATGACATTGCGTCCCTGGGAACGGTTGAAGTCCACCCGTTCGGGGGCATGTTCAACACCGCAGATGTTATCGCCGAATATTTTTTTAAGTTCGTCGTAGGCTCCAGAGGCGATTCGTCCCATGCCCATGACAACGGCCCTGACAGACCCCAGATCAATGGTGGAATCCTCAGGATGGTTGGTCTTTCGCTCAAATTGGTCAAGGCGCTTGAAGAACCGTCGATAGATGAATTCCGAATGGATGCTCAAAGGTGACGACAGGGCAAAGCTTAGGCTCACTGTCATGGCCATTATCAAGAGCCAATCTGCCGAGAAAAGGCGCTGGTTATAGGCAATGGCCGCAACTATGAGTCCGAATTCGGAGTAATTAGTCAGAGATAAGGAGGCAAAAAGACTCGTGCGAGCCCGCAGACCGAATTGATTGATGATAAAGTGATAAATAGTGGTTTTAAAAGGCAGAGCCAGGCAAAGCAGAACAGCGGCTATGAGCATGTCCCACGATGGTAGACCTTTCATGCCGATCGACAGGAAAAAGCCTACAAGCATTAGCTCCTTGAAGCCAAACATGGCCTTGGATAGCTCTGATGCCAGTTGATGGTCCGCAATGAGCACACCCACAACGAGGGCGCCAAGGTCCGCGACCAAATCCAGCCCCAGAGGTTTAGATAAGCCTGCCATGTTGAGGACAAATCCTGCGGCCAGAAATCCTACCATGGGCGGAAGCCCGAGTCGTACAAGAGCTAGTCCAAAACCGAAAGCAAGACTGACGAGAATGACAAGCATTAATTCCTCTCGAGAAGTTAGTTTGGCAAGTCCGTGTGAAACGAAACCTCACATGTTGAGTTGCCCATGACAGCCTGGATAAACTGTGAGGTTTAGGAGAAATGAAAAACAGTTACAACGAATTTTGCTGGTATATATCAAGTTCAAATACGTGAAACACACAGCTCCAACAAATTAGGATGAGTTCCTCTGAAATTGACGAAGGCGTGGTTACAATTTCAGTTTTTCTATTAAATAGCCCATGAATCGTGATTTTAGCTGTTGGCTGGCTAAAGCCTGTTTGATGGGCGGTAGTTTCAGGATCACGCCCATCACCGCTGCAAGAGCTCGATGGTTCCACATTACTCGATTATCGAAAATCAGATGCTGTAGTTTTCCTCTTTCAATGGCCATCATAACGGACTTGTGGGCAGAGTTTACCGGGGTGATGACTCGTTTTTTTCTTGGGGTCAAAGCAATGCTTTTTTGCGAGCAGGCACGAACGCAGACCCCGCATCCAAGACAAATATCCTTATTTACGAGCGCCTTTTTCTTTTTGGCCTGATGCGGATCGTTGGCCGACACAAGCCCGATGGCTTCAACGGGACAAGCCGAAACACACTTGCCACATCCGTTGCAATTAGGAACATCTACTACAGGAAGATAATTTGATGTATGCACGGGATGTAGCATTCCGAATTTTCTTGCTGCGATCATGGCCTCACAACAGCATCCACAACAGTTGCAGATAAAGTTGATATTCTTTCGGGCGTTTTCCCCGAACTGTACCAGGCCGTACTCATAGGCCTTTTGGAGCAGGTCCAGTCCTTCATTTGCATCGACTTGCCGGGCGTATCCGCTTTTTATCAAGGATCTGGCGGTGGTATTGAATGTCATGCAAATGTCCATTGGCGAATCGCAGTTTCGGCCAACGTGGAACATTTTATGCCGGCAGTAACACATGCTGACGCCTCTGTGTGACGCAGTTTTTATAACCTCACTGGCACGTTCATAATCCAGAACCTGAACCCCTACATCAGGAGGTAGCGCCGGCTCTTGAACGAAAACTCTACCTAATTGTGTTTCTCCGTTTGTAAAAAGGCTCAGGATGAATTCTTCCTCAACATTCATATATTGATAAAAGAGTTGAGCCAAAAGAGCCTGATCAATGTCGCCCCGAGTCCTCATCATGGAGAATTCAAAAAAACCTGCCATTGGAGGCGGCAGAACATAAGTTGTCTGGCCATCCTTTTCGATATCAACAAGCAAGGCCCTTCCCGCAAGCTCATCGAGGATTTTGAGAGCCTCGCTTGAGGACAATTTCCATGCCGAGGCGGCTTGGTCAACGGTAAAAGGCTTGATGGGAAGCGAGGCAATCAGTTCGGCTTCCCTTTCAGATAAAAGGATTTTAAGAATTTTGTAGAGAGTCTCAGACGGTGGAGCTCCCTGGGGAAAACGATTAAGGCGATCGACAAGTTCCGAATATGCTGACCTGTGCGTAACATGAGACATGTAAGCGCCTCCTGAAATTCTATAACATCTAGCGTTTACTCCATTAATTGCTTTTCATGTTCCAGGACCATTGTGGGTAGAATATTTTCATGTTTCGTGGGGTTATGTTGTTGGAGCAAGGTGTTCTTCATTGAGTTCAGGCGCCATGATTGAGCAGGCGGCTGTTACAGAATGTGGAGCAATGAATGCCATGCGCCATTAACCGTGAGTTTCGGCGACTTTTGCGAACATTCTCATCAGGCCTACGCAGAGGATGAAAATGGATTCGATATTCAGATTTTCCTCAGCGGTATCATCTACCAACACTTTGAGGAACGATTCTATGCCGTCTTCCGGTTTCCAGTAGCATATCATTACTTTAAGGCGTGGCAACAGGCTTAAGGCTATTGAGATATCAGCTCCGACCGGTGAAGGTTCGGACCGTCCATTGAAGACCTGAATCATTGTCTCAAATAGATCCGGATTAGCGTCGGCAATGAGCCTGAGAGGGGCTTCAAACTGTTCAGCAAAGAGAGGGCCCCAAGACACACCATCCTTGAGTTCTCTAAACGGGACCAATTTCCCGGAAAAGGGTTTTCCTGAACAGGTAATAATGTAGTTGAGTAGTGGGACAATTATCCAACCGTGCACATGACAGGCGGAGACGACACTTCCGTCAGGAGATACGAAAAAATCTCTGCCTAGTGAATTGATCGCTAGGCTGTTACCGGAAAGCGTTGCCCCGAGTCTTTGATGTGATGACTGGAAATCGACTGAGACGATTTCTTTCCTCAATGGCTCCAGATATTTTTGGTACTCTTGCTCCAGCGCCATCCAATAGGGTTGCTGATCTTCATAATGCTCAATCACTTGTCGATCCAAATAGGGACAGTCTTTCAAACGCCGGTCACCCTGGAACACAGCGACAGCAAAAGCCAAACATGAAGGAACCATGCACTTTCTGCAATTTGTTCCGGGAAGAAGTTTGAAGATCTCCATAGAGTTTTTGAACTCAGGCATTAACAACACCCCTAATCGGACTCAATATGCATTAATAGCGTCTCAATGGCAAGATTGTGAAGGGGAAATTAAGGACATTTAAATTTCAACAAGAGGAAAGTTGATGAGATCCGAGAGAACAAGATTAACTGATTTTATGCCATCGAATGTTTTCAACGAATCTTTATATCTGCACTTGCGCAGTATCCCTGTTAAAGGAAAGCTCATCGAAATGGGTCTGTATGTCATTGGGCTTGCCTGAAATAAATTGAAATTACTCATCTTTAAAGGCATAGTCTACGAGGCTGAGCTGATCTTTCAGCAAGATTTTACCGAACGATTCTCAGTCTCTATATGTAACAGCCGTTTAGTCATGGGTAAAACCAGAGAGTGTCATAACGTCGTATTAAGTCTGCTAAAAACAAGGACTTACAAATAAATTAACGGTATCCGTAATTCAAGATGACCATGCAACGGACAATAAGTGTTCGTGAGAATTGAGATTCCGGAAGGGAGCAAAAGAATGGCGTCAGGGAGTAGGACCATTGTTATCAGCGATATTCATTTGAGCGATGGGAATGAATATAGCAGTTTTTCTCCACCAGATTCTAACTATCTAACTTTTTTGTTGAACGCCATTTGTGACAAATCTTTTAGGGTTGAGGAATTAGTTTTGTTAGGAGATGTATTTGATCTGTGGCTGTATCCAGTGGATGTCGTTCCATCAACCGTCGGGGATATTATCAAAGCCAACAGCTCCATTAAGGAAGCGATTGAACGTTGTGTGAAAAGCATCCCTAAGGTTTATTTGCTGAAGGGCAACCATGACATGAGGGTTACCGAAAAAGATTTGGAGCCGTTTGATTCTGGTGGAGAAAATAGAATCCGATTGATTGATACAGATTGTTACAAGAAAAAGCATGATGGTATGAGGCATTTTGAGCATGGGCATAAGGCGGACATGTTTAATGCTGAACCGGAGATAGGAGAAGATACGATCGGAGGCTACCCACTGGGATATTTCTTAACTCGATTGACAGCTCGGGAACACCCCGGAATTTGGGACACCGTGCGCAAGATATGCGAGAATTTCCTGGGTCCGCTAACCTGGGAAACCAAGGCTGAGAAATCGTTGGAAACTCTGAATTTTCTTGGAGAGACTCTTGTGAGAGTTCTAATAGGGTACATCCAGGCAGAATCCGGAATTAAGGATGAGACCCCTATTCGTTTTACTGAACGTGAGCTGGATGAGCAATATGTAGTCGGTGATATCAAGAATCATTACGGCGATCTTTTTGGAAAATGGCACAAAAAGTATCCGGGGACGGACATATTTAGATCCATGTTCGCCAGCAGACGCCTCAAGGGGGGCCTGGAATGGTATGCGGAGAAGATACTGGCCGCTCCTAGTCCTCCAAAAATGGTTGTAATGGGTCACACGCATCAATTCGTTGTGGATCACGAGGGCTACAGTAATGATGGCGCATTTTGTGAAACCAGGAATTTGAGTTGTCTTGAAATAGTTGATAACAAGCCTGCTATCATAGCTCGACTCTCTAGTGAACCCGATCGTGCTACCGAAGATTAAATTGTCAGGCTAAAATAGTTCTGGAGGGGTTTTAAAAAAACAGATGAAGTAACTTGATCTTGATTCCTGGACTTGTATAGAGTCATTTCTCAGTGATTTCGGATATATGTCTGTCTTAGAGAGCACGATGGGGTCTGCCATGGTTTCAAATGGAGGACAGTAAGTTGAGCAATCGAACTGGTGGATTCTATTGATCAATGCTCAGGAGGAGTCAGTTTGAAAAAGAGCACCCTGATTTTATTATTTGTTGTCATCGCGATAGTAGCGGTGGTAGTTGGAATTCTTTTAAAGAAGTCAGACAACACTACATCTCAGTCAGAGCCGCAAAAGACAGCTAGGGCTACTGAACCTCAAAAGTCTCAGGGGCCTATTGCCGTGATTCCGAAAGGGACTACTCATTCGTTTTGGAATTCGGTTCATGCCGGCGCTCAGAAAGCCGCAAAAGAGAACAATGTAGAGATTTTTTGGGCGGGTCCTGACCGCGAGGGTGATCGGGAAAAACAAATTCAAATAGTCGAGGACTTCATTGTAAAGAGGGTGTCAGGCATTGTTCTGGCTCCCACTGATGCCGCAGCGCTTGTCCCAGTTATTGAACGGGCTGCGGCAGCCAAAATACCGGTGGTCATAATTGACTCTGATGTCGCGACAAAAAAGCGGGTGTCGTTTGTGGCGACAGATAACTACGCGGGTGGGGCCGCGGCAGCAGAACACATGGCCAAGATACTTGGAGGTAAAGGCAAAGTCGCAGTCATAAAGTATATGGCTGGATCCGCATCTACCACGGCCCGAGAAAATGGTTTCATAGAGACAATAAGGAAGAAATTTCCCGACATTTTGGTAGTCGAAGACCGCTACGGGATGGACACTGTGGAGACAGCCCTGTCGGCCTCTGAAGATGTGCTAACACGTCATAAGGAGCTTGATGGAATTTTCGCCTGCAACGAATCGACTTCTCGCGGGGCGTTGAGAGCTCTTGAAAGCCAGGGACGGACGGGTTCAGTCAAGATGATTGGCTTTGATGCGGCTGACGCCTTGCTCAAAGGCTTGCAGGCTGGACATGTCGATGCGCTGGTGGTCCAGAATCCACGTGCAATGGGATACCAAGGTGTAAGCAAAGCTGTTGCGGCAATCAAAGGTGAAAGCGTCGAGGAAAGAATTGACACTGGCGTGGAGCTAGTCACGAAGGATCGTTTGAACTCGCCGGAAATTCGAGTTCTCATAGATAATGAAGGTTGATGGATTTGTCATTCTCTGTTGAATCTTCCCAATTTGTCATTGAGATGCGAGGCATCTGCAAGAGCTTCGGTTCTATCAAAGCCCTTGAGGATGTTACTTTGCAGGTCCCGCAGGGAACGGTTCATGGCTTGGTGGGAGCCAACGGGGCAGGTAAGTCCACCTTAATGAAGATTCTTGCAGGATTACATAGGCCTGATAGTGGTGAGATAGTGCGAAGAGGGAAAATCTGTTCATGGAAAAATCCCTCGGATGCTATAGCATCCGGTGTCGCCATGATTTACCAGGAGCTAAGTCTTGCTCCAGATCTTACTGTCGCTGAGAATGTGTGGCTTGGGATAGAGCCGTCCGGTAGAGTTTGTGGGACGTACAGCAAGAAACGGATGCTTGAGGATACTCTTGCCCTGGCTGAGAAGCATGGTTTTAATCTGGATCCGGACCAGAAAGTAGAAAATCTTCCAGCGAGCGTCTGTCAGATCGTAGAGGCTCTCAAAGCCATTGCTCGGAACGCCGAGATCCTTGTCATGGACGAACCGACTTCTTCATGCGGAGAGAAAGAAGTAGCAATAATTCTGGAAATGGTCAGGAGATTAAGGGGGGCTGGGACCACTATCATTTACATTTCCCATAGACTTGAAGAGGTTGTTGAGGTAGCAGAGAACATTACAGTGCTTCGTGACGGGCGAGCGGTTCACACGGGGCCGACGAAAGACCTCAAGATTGTAGATATAGTTACTCACATGGTTGGGCGTGATGTTCAACACTATTTTCCCAAAAGGGAAGTGGAGATTGGTTCTCGGGTTTTAAGGGTTTCGGGGCTTTCTTCGAGTAGTGTTCGAGACATCGGTTTTGATCTTCGCAGGGGTGAAATAGTGGGGGTGGCTGGACTTGTTGGCGCTGGTCGCACAGAGCTAGCCCGTGTGTTGTGCGGCCTGGATGAACCAATTTGCGGTAGTGTTGAGCTGGAAGGTAAGGAGGTGAGGATAGAAAACCCGTCTGATGCGTTGTCTTACGGAATAATGTATGTCACTGAAGATCGAAAGCGCACGGGATTATTTCTCGAGTGTCCAGCGCTTTGGAGCATGACTTTGCCGTGCCTGGCTCAACTAGGGATGAAGCATATCTTGAAGCTGGACCTTGAGAATGAAATTGCCGAAGAGACCGCCGGAAAGCTTTCTCTGAAGTGGCTCGGTCCACAAGCTCCGGCAAATTCTTTATCAGGCGGCAATCAACAGAAACTATTGCTCGGTCGCGCATTAATCGCTCAATCACTGATATGGGTTCTTGATGAACCTACACGTGGTATCGACATAGCCGCGAAGGTTGACATCTATGAACTGATAGGGCGAATGGTCGAAAAGGGTAAGGCTATTCTCATGATCTCTTCGGAGCTACCTGAACTCTTCGGTATAGCTGACCGAATTCTGGTTATGCGCAGGGGGCGCCTAGTCGGGAACCTGGTGACTTCGCAGACTACTCAGGAGGCCGTGATGCATTTGGCAGCCGTGGATCAGGAGCGTAAATGAACAAGCTAGTTCGAGAACTGCTACCGTTCGGGAGCCTGATCCTGGTCATAGCCATATTATCTCTCTGGCAACCCGAAAGCTTTCTGACTCTTGACAATTTCCTCAACGTGCTGCGCCGTTCGTCGGTCTACGGCATCATTGCCCTTGGAATGACTTTCGTCATTATCTCTGGTGGCATAGATTTGTCTGTGGGTTCATTGCTTGCGCTGTGCGGAATGTTAGCGGCTGGAGTAATGATTGGAATAGGGGGGCAAGAGCCTAGTTCGGGCGTGATGATTCTGGGCACTGCGATTGGGCTTTTAGCCGGCGCAGTTGGTGGAGCGCTTTCTGGAGCGCTGATCACCAAGCTCAAGCTCCAACCGTTTATTGCAACGTTAGGAACTATGAGTCTTTATCGTGGTATAGCTCTGGTCATGTATGACGGACAGCCGATCAACGTGGCTTCATATCGATATTTGGGTGAGGGTTCTTTATTAGGGATACCAGTTTCAGTGGTTCTATTTGTGTTAGTGACAGCAATGTCCGGCGCCATATTGCATTTTACCAGGTTCGGTCGTCACGTCTATGCCATTGGTTCAAATGTCCAGGCGGCCTATCATGCTGGCGTAAAAATTGATCGAAGCTTGATCGGAATCTACTTGCTTGGTGGTTTGCTCACCGGGCTAGGAGCGATGATCGCGACGAGTCGAACTGTGTCCGCGCAACCTACTGCAGGCGTTGGGGCGGAACTTGATGTAATAGCCGCTGTAGTGATCGGTGGGGCTAGCTTGTCCGGAGGAAGGGGAACTGTGACGGGAACCATCGTAGGCTCCTTGCTTATCAGTTTCTTGCGAAATGGTTGCACCCTGATGGGAATATCGACGAATGCCCAGTTAATTGTGATTGGTGTGGTGATAGTCTTTGCTGTAGCATTGGATCAGTTCACCCGCCGCAAAGCCAGTGACGCTGCCTGAGAAATTTTATGGCAGGCGTTTTATGAAGGAGAAAAGTTGTCCAGAACCAGGATAGGCATTTTCTGGCCCGGGGATTATCGCTCCAGACCCAACGAATTGGCTCAGGCGAACGCCGAAGAGGCCACGTTTCAATTGGAGCGAGCCATAAAGAAACTTGGACGAACGAGCTATCGGATTGAGGGTTTTTTAACCCGGCCCCATGAAGCCATAGAGAAACTCGGTCCAGTGGATGATCCTTTAGTGGGTGTCTTTGTGCACTGGTGTTATGGGCCACACACCACAGATGGCGTAGTAGGCAAAGACAGCCCGCTTCTGTTGGCGAGCAATTTCTCGGGCCAGTGGCCAGGACTCGTTGGATTGCTAAATACCGGAGCGTGTCTGGAGAGTCTTGGCCGTAAATTTTCTCGTGTCTGGAGTGAGGCTAGAGACTGGACTGCGGACGAATCTTTCATGGATCGTTTGGATGAGTGGCTCAGCACTGGCCGGATAGGCTATTCTACGGAGCAAATCGGCTATTCTGCTCCGATATCCTCAGAGGCTTTGAACCGAGCGACCCCTGTGGCTGATGGGATAAAAAAGCGACGGGTTTTGGCTTTGATGCTTGGTGATACTTCGATGGGAATGATCAACGGGTACTTTGGTCCTCGCCGGCTGGCTCCTGTCGGATTTTCGGAACACAAGATTGATCAAGCCTGGATAATAGACCGAGGCCGTTTTGTTTCCGATGACAGACTCAACAGCGCGATGGCTTTTGTCAAGGACAGTGGAGTTAAGTTCCACTGGGGTGAGGACGGAGCGGATGATTTTGACGAAAACGCCACCAGGGAGCAGCTACGGGATTATTTGACCGTTTTGGACCTCGTGAGTGAATTCAAGGCGGATTGCCTGGGCTGGCAATATCAGTTAGGCCTGGTACCGCTGAGGCCACCTTCGGATTTTGCCGAAGGTCTGCTTAATTCAGTTTGCCGGCCGGAAAGCAATGGAGAAGTGATCATCACTTCCACGGAGGGAGACCAGGGCAATCTTATTCCCATGGAGCTTACGAAGAGGCTGCTCAAGGCTAAGGGGTTACACCCGGCGGTAATGTTTCATGATGTTCGTTGGGGCGCCCAATATCAAGGACGATTCCTGTGGGTGTTGCTCAATTCGGGGTCTTGCGGCGGGTATGCCATGAGCGGTGAGCCTAATAGTCTCAAGGGGGTTCACTCTTACCGTCAGCCGGCTGAGTACTTTCCGATCCCTGGCGGCACGTTCTCTGGTGAAGCCAAACCGGGCGGTATTACATGGTCCAGGGCCTATCTCAAAGATGATGAGCTTTGGATGGATATAGGCCGAGGTGAAGTAATAACGCTGCCCGAAGAAATTCGCGAACAATGGTGGAGAGGAACCACTCGTCAATGGCCATTTATGGCGGCCGATCTGGGAGTATCTCAAGAAACACTGATGGCCCATTACATGAGCAACCACATTGCAGTGGCCTACGGCGATATTCTTGAGGAAATGGCCGCATTGTCGCAAATACTTGGTTTCAGAGTTCGCTTTCTCGGAAGGAGCGAATGACATGTCCAGGGGACGCCGATACTACATTGGAATTGACGTGGGGACGGGTAGCGCCAGAGCCGGAGTGTTTGACGAAAACGGCAAAAGGCTGGGGCTGAGTTCGCATCCCATAAAAATGTGGAGGCCTCAGGCTGAACTCGCTGAGCAATCGTCAGATGACATTTGGCAGGCGTGCGCCACTGCCACACGTCGAGCAGTCACAGAAGCTGACATCGACATAGAAAACGTTCGAGGGATTGGGTTTGACGCCACTTGTTCCCTGGTGGCGCTCGACGATCAGGATCGACCTGTATCGGTAAGCTCCAGCGGTGATGATGAAAGAAACGTTATAGTATGGATGGACCACCGGGCTGTTGAACAGGCTGCGCGAATCAATGCCGGGGGACATGAGGTATTGCGTTATGTTGGTGGAACCATCTCCCCGGAGATGGAGTCGCCGAAACTCATGTGGCTCAAGGAAAATCTCCCTGATAGTTGGAAG
>JBFXII010000051.1:0-11566 GCA_050176095.1 Desulfomonilaceae bacterium | reverse complement strand
TTTTACTGAGGATCGACATCGAACTACCGATGATTATCCTTATGGTGGGGGCACGGGAATGATCATGAAACCCGAGCCAATAGTAAAAGCAATCCGTTCAGTTCGTAGTTCTTTGCCGCAGGCCAAAGTCATTCTGACAACGCCACAGGGTAAAAGACTTGACCAGCCTATGGTAAAGTCACTAGTTGGCCTCGAATCGATGGCATTTGTTTGTGGTCGCTATGAAGGAATTGATGAACGTGTTAGAAACTTCGTAGATGAAGAAGTTTCGATAGGTGACTTTATACTTTCTGGTGGTGAGACCGCGGTCATGGTGATCATGGACGCGGTTGTTAGACTGATCCCTGGTGTTTTGGGCGCTGACAGTAAGATAAATGGGGAATCTTTCTATGATGGATTATTGGAATATCCCCAATATACTAGACCCCGAATATTCGAGGGATTGGAAACTCCAGAGATATTGCTCGAAGGTCATCATGAAAAAATTCGTATTTGGCGCAAAAAAATGGCCTTGGCAAAAACCCTGATCAAACGTCCAGATTTACTAGAAAACAGAGAGTCGGAAAAAGAAGAACAGCAGCTTTTAAACGAAATTAAAACTGAACAGAATATACACGTTGGAGAGGCAAAATGAATGTCATAGATCGTTTAGCTTTTGAACAAACCCGCATGGATCTACCCGCATTCCGGCCTGGCGATACGGTCAAGGTCCATGTGAGAATTGTGGAAGGCAACAGGGAGCGAATCCAGGTTTTCGAAGGAGCAGTAATCGCCATCAATAATAGAGGACCGGGTTCGAGCTATACGGTAAGAAAAGTTTCTTATGGAATTGGTGTAGAGAGGGTTTTCCCGAGAGACTCACCAATGGTAGAGAAAGTTGAAGTGGTTACACGCGGCCGTGTGAGAAGAGCAAAGATATATTATATTAGAAAGCTCAGAGGTAAGGCAGCAAGGATCAAGGAAAAATCCTACAACTAGACAAGACAAGGAGATGCGGCCTGTTGTTCTATGCCTCCGTCTAGCCAATACGAACAAAATGCCATATCGATGGGCGCTCGATTGGTTGCTGGCATAGATGAAGCAGGCCGTGGTCCTTTGGCAGGTCCTGTTGTTGCAGCAGCAGTCATTCTAGAAAACTATTCTGATATCCCCGGTCTTAACGACTCAAAACTCCTAAAAGAAAAAACTAGAAGTTTATTATTCGAGGCGATCTTGTCTAGCGCCAAGGGCATTGGAATCGGCATTATAGGTCCTGGAGAGATAGACAGGGTTAATATACTTCAAGCTACAAGATTAGCTATGAAATTAGCCGTTATAGATCTAAAAATGGATCCGGACTTCCTCCTGATCGATGGTCCAATCAGGCTGGACTTGGATTGTGCTCAGAGACCAATAATTAAAGGGGACAAACTTTCTTTGTCCATAGCGGCTGCTAGCATCGTTGCAAAGGTTACGCGTGATAGAATTATGGAAGATTTGGATGAGGAATTTCCAAACTATGGATTCAAAAAAAATAAAGGTTATGGAACCAAAGAACATCAGCAGGCGATAGAAATTTATGGACCTTGCCGAGTTCACCGGATGAGTTTCAAACTCTTGCCATATCCTATTCAGAAAAGCATGTTTTGAAGCAGCTCATCGAATTAACCTCCCTGTCTAAACTCCTTCTTTAAGTTTTCGAAAGGTTCCAGACGCACATCGGGAGAATTCGTCAAACCTCTAACCCTGAAAGTTGTGTTAAGGGTCTTACCATCTCGAGTAATTAGATTTCCAAATAAACCAGACAGAATTGTATCGAATCCTACGAGAGGGGCGACATCAACCTTAAAATCGATTCGTCCTTGATCACTAAAATACATTCCAGAGGCATCAATTCTGGCTGCATCAGAATAAAATTTCAAGTTCTTGATTTTCCATTTGTTATCAAAAATATCCATTGTCCAGTTAATTTTTTGAAAAGGTAAACCCTGGCCGATTACGTCTGGTAATCGGCCTCGGAGAATCGACCCCAGATTGATGAGTGAAAATATTTTTGACAATACCTCAAAACGATAAATTGTCCCGTCAGTAACTCTAACTTCCATATTTCCGGTCTTATAAAGCCCCCCGTTTTCGACGCCGGAACGTATGCGCCACTCCATATAGCCTTGCGCGATAACATTGCCATCTACTCTCACGCGATTTGGATCAGAAACAAAGATTCGATCAAAGTTTAATTGATCACCCTGAAATTCAATTTTTAGGGGTCTGGTTGTATTCGGACGGATGTCAAAAAGACCTGTTCCTCTTATAATACCATCGGCAAAATTCATCTGCCATTTTGGAACTTTTATCAACCCGTAATTACCTTCAAAATCCCCCCGAAAGTCCGAAAAAGAACGATATACTGTTTTTCCTTTTCCGACTCTGAGTGACCATGTTCCCCTACTTTGATTAAGAAATTTTATGACACTGTTAGAACGTATCCATTCTATCCACGTCATTAATGAAGCCTGAGCAGATTCGTGCATAAAATCTGTAGTATCAAGAAATTCGCAGTCGAAAATGGCTTTGTATTTGGGCTGAGCAAAATCTGTAATTACAATATCCGCCGCTATCAGAGATGCTCCAGTCCTGGAGCGCTCAATGCTCAGTTGAAGAGTCTTTCCTTTTATTTGGACACTTCCTGTTACACCTTCTGTTCTTTTCTTGGCTCGCGGCAGTCTTAATGAAATGTGGTTAAACACAAAATTAGCGTCAAAACTCAGATCCTGATTCTTGTCTTTCTTAATACTAAGATCACCCTCAATCCGTCCACCAGGTTGCAACTCCAACGCTGGGTCCGCTATCCAGGTCAAATCACCCGTTGGTATCCCCTTCGGAGGAAGATTGATTGTGCCCAAAAACCGACCGTCATCTTTCAATTGCGCGCGAGCAGAAATTCTGCTGGAATCTGAGACCAAGTAAGCGTCATCAACCATAATGCCATCAGAATTTTTGTTTCCTGAAAATTGAAAAGATATTGGAATTCCTGAAGGTTTTTTTATCCAGCCGTCCTTCAACATTGTTAAGTTCTTTAAATCCAGGACGCCAGAAAAGCCCATTTCTGCCAAACGCCCCTTCATGCTTACTGACAAAGGCGCAATACCGCTGATTGACCATCCAGGACTTAACAAACTTAGTTTTTTGAGGTCTGAAGTGTTCAATTTGACTTCTAACGCGCCATGAGAATCTTTGTCAGTCACAACACCTTTTAATTCAAACGAACTGTCACCTACATAACCCCTCAAAGCAGATGTGGAAATAGAATCAGGTCTAAATCGTAGTTTTCCTGAGACCTTACGAACAGGAAGAGCGACTATATCCGTTTTAAACTGTACATCATCAACATCAATTTGCCCCTTCATTGAAGGCTTTTGCATTTCACCTTTCAAATCCATGGTCACAGAAACTAAACCATGTGGCTCTTGAACTGATTTGATTATCGGCTCAAATTTATTCCCCCATATCTTGCTTGAAATTATCGTATGAAGATCAGAGGCTTGCGCCTTCATTGTTAGAAAAAGATCTACTTGCGGTTTACTAGCTAACTTATTCAATAAACCGTTGATCACAATGGAAGAATTTCCAATTGTCAGATTGATTCCTTTAAAAAGAGCCTCGTTGGAATCTAATCGCAATGAACCACTGGCATTCTCGACAGGAAGTTCAAAACCTGGAATAAAACCTGTGACCCGATTAAAAATTGCATCGAGAGTTAAATCATTCCAAGAAGATCTTGATCTGCCGCCATTACCGAAATAATAATTCCAACTCGCGGAGAGGATTTTAATATTTCCTCTAATTCCAGACTTAATGATTCGTTCTCGGTCTACACGATTCAACAACTGCAGTGGGGCGATCTTGATTGTCTCTTCAAGATTGATGTCTGCTTTACGTACTTTTACATTTACAGATGTATCCCTAGACCCCAAGTTGGTAAGATTAGCTTCCAAAGATGCTTCAAGTCCAGGCGCGCTCAAAGAAGATATGAATACCTTAACGAGATCGTCTCGTCTGAACGCGTCAACACTTAAGGAAATTCTATCTGTAACAGTAGGCTTTAAAGGTTTTTTATTGAAAAATGAGAGATTGATAACCTCAGCTGATCCTATTGCTTTCCAAGAATCCCACCCACCTCTAACTTGCAGATGGGCATTTGAGGTTCCTTTGAAGGAGGGGATATCTTCATAAATAGAATTTAGAAGGTTGAATACGGGAAGGGTAGGACAGTCAAGAAGGCGAAATTTAACAAAAGATTTTGTGTTTCCAGGATTTTCGCCATTTTCAGACGCGTCAAGATTTCCAGAAAGCTCAATTCTGCCCACCGTCATCCCATCAGAAGATATTCCCTGGAATTCAAAACGTTCAATTCCATCAATTCTTACATTTCCGGCATTGCACTCGATTTTTGATAGAAGAGTTTCAAATCCGTGATTTGGGCGACTCGAATTCTGGGTCAATATCGAGCCATCTTTGATTCTCAGTGTCTTGATAACTGGATTTAGAAAAACTCGAGGCGAATTAGTTGAAGTTAGCTCTGTTATGTGTGATTTCAATTTCTTAGCGTCAATTAATATTCGTGGGCTAAATATGTCCAAAAATCCAATATCGAGATTCCCTAAGAAGATTTCACTGAAATCGAGAAACATCTCCAATTTATCAATATTTATTTCTATGGGGTCAGTTGAAATCTGACCCACACGTATCCCCTGAGACTCCAATATTCCTGATGAGAGAGATTTCCATTTAAAATTAACTTGATCGATAGATACACTTGTCGTGAGAGGATTCTGAACTTGCTCAGTAACTAGCCTTTTTAACTGTGGCCCTTGAACCAGTTGTCTTATGCCGACAAAAACTCCTGCTGTTAAGGAGGTTAGCACAAACAAGCCCAAAATTGCCGCAAACAAAAATTTCTTTCTACGGGACAGGTCTATTACTGAAGAATTAGGCCTATTGCTTGCCATCATAGCTTTCTAGAGGCCCAAGAGGCAGGGACGTTTTTGACGTCGACGTCGCACGGCCATTTGCGACGCAAACTCTCTGGCGATACCAAAGAGAATCATGACTACAAACATGACCGTGCGTTGTCAAGAATTGAAAAACAAATAAAGATTGAGTCGTGTCGTTTATTTAAACCTAACTTAGTCGGCTTTTCTTTTTTAATTTGGAAATTTTTTTCCTAAGTATGTTTAAACGACTTCTTGAAACCCCGGCAGAGCGTTCTTCATCACGTTTTGTTATTAAGGCTTTGGCCTTCTCCTTGTATTGTCTAACGCTTTCGGTCTTTTTCTTTTCTGGAGCAGGCAGGCCCTTCTCGATCCTCAAGGCTTCAATAATCTCCTGCTTATTCATCCCATGAACGCCTTGGACATTTGGTATTTTAAGCGCTTCCTCACGCAACTCTTTTATTGTCCAATCCTCTAGGGGTTTTTCTTTCTTTTCACCCTTTTCCTTCTTTTTTGAACCCATAGATCCTCCTAAGAGTTTCTGATAATTAGAGAAGACTTTTAATTATTAATAAATTTAAGTCAAAAGACAATACTTTTGTCAAAGGCCAAAAGATTAATGCTGTTTAATCAGGGTCATAAAAAAGCCCACCGAAAATTTGAAATAAATCTGTAACAGCCGTGGTTCGTTTAATTGTCACGATTATCAATAACTCTTTTTGTTTTTCGTTCACTCCGTGGCAAAGAACCGTACGGCACTATTTCTACCTCAGGTGTTACCAGAATCCTTCTTCTAAGAGTGTCTTTCACGAGTCTGGCGGTGTCGGTCATCAAGGATGCATCCTGACCTCGAGCGCATTCTACTCTGAGACGCATAATGTCTTTTCCTTCGACTCTATCAATCTGCACCTGATACTCACAGCTAATTCCACGAACAAGTCCCAAAGCGTTGTCTATTTGCCCAGGATATACATTGACAGCCTTTACTATGAACATATCATCGGATCTACCAAGAATTCGGTCATGCTTTGGCAATAATGACCCGCACGCACAGGCACCCGTTTTCAAGGCAGTAAGATCTCTTGTTCGATACCTGATGAGTGGTACGGCTTCCTTTCTCAAAGTCGTGATGACCATTTCTCCAATTTCACCGTCCGGCACGGGTTCAAGAGTTTCAGGGTTGAGTATTTCCAGAATATAATAGTCCGCCCAATAATGTATGCCATCATGCGCACGACACTCCAATCCTGTGCCAGGGCCATAAAGTTCGGTCATCCCAGGAATGTCAAACATGTCAGAGAGATTGAGGAGTTTTCGTATACGGGCTCGCATTGCGTCAGAAGATCGTTCGGAACCGTATATCATCTTTTTTAAATGAATCTTATCACGAACCCCACGACGTTCAACTTCCTCCGCAAGAAGGAGTCCCATTGAGGCTGTGCAACACATTACAGTGGTCTTAAAATCAATCAAAAATTCCATCTGCATATCGAGATTGCCAGGACCGGCAGGTATTGCCATAGCCCCAAATTTTTCACATCCTGATTGAAAACTCACTCCTGCAGTCCATACGCCGTATCCTACACAAATCTGGACTCGATCCTCCGTGCTCAGTTCAGCCATTTCATAACATCGAGCAAAAAAATGAGTCCAGTCATCTATATCTTTTTGCGTGTAACAGAGAACTTTTCTCTTTCCTGTCGTGCCGGATGACGCATGAATTCTGACAACTTTTGACATAGGTGTTGAAAGGAGTGGAAAAGGATAGTCGTCAGCAAGGTCTTGGGATGTAGTGAAAGGTAAGAGTTTCAAATCCTCAAGTGATCTTATATCGGCAGGTTTTATGCCGGCAGAATCGAGTTTGTTTCTATAGAAGGGTGACCCTTGATAGGCATGTTCGATCGTCCATTTTAAACCGTCAAGCTGAATTTGCGCTAGCTGGTCGAGAGACGAAAAAGATGGCATGAAGGACATAAAAAAACTCCAAAAAACAATTTTATGGACCGTACAAAAAAAATGCTTCTGTTCAAGATTATTTTTTTTGATCCTGATAAGCCAACAAAAGCTGTCAATTTATATACCATATTAATAACAGCTAAGCACCATTTTCTAATTAGAGACATCAGTTGGTAATTCGAATAACTCCTGGATACCGCACTCACAATGTGCCATTTATTCTAAAAAAATTTCTCTCTCAAAATATCTAATTCGCAATGATTATTTTTTATAAGACTGATATTATTCATCAGACCAAAATGTCGTGTTTATCAAATTGGTTTTCAGCCTATCAAAAGTTGCTGAATCGCATCAAGAGTGAAAGGAATTTTGGAAATGTCAGGAACTTTGTCCCATGAAGTATTCAGAGAAATTAGTTACGGACTGTATGTGGTGACATCAAAAGATGGAGAAAAGGGTAATGGTCAAATTGTTAACACAGTTCTCCAGGTGACTTCAGATCCTCCAAAATTCGCAGTAATCGTTAATAGAAAAAATCTTACACATGATTATATCCTCCAAAGCGGAGTGTTTGGAGTCTCAGTGTTGTCTCAGGATGCGCCGATGACTTTCATAGGATTATTCGGTTTCAAATCGGGCCGAGATGTTGATAAACTCGCAAAAACTTCTTTTATCAAGGGCATTACGGGATGCCCATTAGTTACTGAACATGCACTGGGTATTTTAGAATGTAATGTTGTCAATTTCTTAGGCGTTGGGACCCACACGATTTTCGTCGGGGAAGTGGTCCAGTCTCAAGTGTTAGGCAGCGGCCGCCCTTTAACCTATGAATATTATCACAGTCATCTGAAAGGAAAAACTGCTCAAAATGCGCCTACTTACATAGCTGATAAAAAGAGCTAATCCAGGATCACGCAATAGAATCAGAAGTTAATCCGCTACGTGACTCGGACGGCGTCATGAGTTTTATTATGAGAGATTTGTGGAAGTTTTATTTGCTGCAATTCTGCAAATCTTGAATACTAGATCCTGCAAGACGCTTTCCGGGCTTACGGATCCAATCCTGGTTGATTTTATCAGTATCTCCGCTTCCAAAATGGCTTCCATGACCACAGACAACTGCTCCATATTAAAATTCTGAGCGCTTTTCAACAATAGATACAATGGGTAATCCTTTAAGGAAAGCAAGTCGAATTTTGATTTCTTAGAATTAGTGTGACGCGAAGACCTGATCTCAATCATCAGCGCCGTAAATTGATTGTAAGTCAAATTTGCTTTCCAGTCTTTTCTGAGAAGTGTGAAGAGAATTTCTCTTGCGACTATGATTTTCCTGAATTCCGCAGCAACTGCAGCAACGGTCTGTAGAGGGTGGGCGACTATTTTAAGATGATCTAGCAGAGCTGGAAGGCACTTTTCTGGATCGCATGTTCTTAATGCTGTAAGAAAATCAAAAAACAACGGCTCATGGAAATCAGAAAAAAGATTCTCAACATCCTTGACTGTAATTCGATTCCGATTTCCAATAAAAGCCACTATCTTGGTTAGTTCAGAATGAATACGCCTTATATCGTTGCTAGACCGCTGATACATTTTGTTCAGAGCCGCGGGGTCTATTGTGTATCCATCTCGATCCAAAATTTCGAAGACCAACTTGTTGAAATAGTTTTTTTGTAAACCCGAACTGTATTTTTCTTGAGCTGGTTTAAATTCTTTTACAATTCCAAATTTATCGATGGTCTTGTAAAATTTGTTTTTCTTGTCGATGGCGACGGCTGTAAAAATTATTGTAACCCCATCTGGCAATGGTGAACTCAAGAAATTGAGTAGGAGGGAATCATCAGCAATTCTTGCAACTGAAAAATTCTCATTCTTAAATGCCGTGGCTACTTCTAATAAAATTTCAAACTGTTTGCCTGATTCAGTTGAATTTGTAAGTTGGTCTATATAGGACAAATCATCATCGGGGTTACTCAGATCGATCTCGGCAGATGCGCACAGCAGGAGAAAACTGCGAAATGACGACTTTCTATCGCCATTTCTCCAAGCCTCACACACCTTGGAAACCAGTTTATCAGTGTTACTTTTGCCTACGAATAAATTCGCCTGCTCAACAAGTATTACTTTGTCCGGGGCGAAAAGAGATGGCGTTGCAATTTCGTTAAACAACTCTCCCGGGTCAAAAGATGCCCCATCAAAAACTACAAGACTAGCTTTTTCCAAATCACTGCCTGCAAGACTGATGCACAAATCCCGCGCAGCAGCTTTTACGAGATACTCATCTCCATGGAAAAGGTAAATCGCGGGAGATTGCCTCTCGCTAGCGCCGTCTGAAACCTTTTTTTTCATTCAAACCGCTTTGGAGACACTTACGAAAAAGTAATTGACGCTTGGGAATAGGCGGTGAGGAGAAAATCGGTCTGATAATAAACGCGTTATTTGGCTTCGGTTTTCTCCTTAGGTGTTTCCACTTTAGGAGCTGTCGCTGCAGGCTCAGGCGCGTCCTCAGAATCCATACTTTTCTTGAAAGATTTTATCCCCTTACCAAGGCCCCCCATTATTTCCGGAATTCGCTTGGCCCCAAAAATCATCACAACAATCAATAGGATTAATATTAGTTCCCATGGTCCAGGCATCATGGATCTGCCTCCGTCAAAATACTACAGACTTAAAACCTATGAACTTTTCTGTTCACTTGGAGTCATTATAATTTAGACAATTGAAGTCGTCAAATAATCTATGAGCTGGAGCTTCGCGCGATTCGCGTAAATATGACGGATTCTGAACATATATCTAAGAATCCGAAGTTACTTAGCTAATCGATAAGAAGCAAAACGGGTATGTCGTATATTGTACAAGTTTGTTTTGGCTCTTGTGTTCAGGGTATTCTTAACTTATTGACTTTACTGTTTATGTTTACTGTGTATGGTTTGGCGCCACCGTTGCACTGTTATTTGATATGAAAAATCACAAGGAAGGCAGCATGAGCCGAAAATTCGATAAACTGGAAAACAAAGAAGAGCGCCAAGAAGAAGTCATAGCGACACTTATCAATCCTATCCATGTCTTTAGCGGAGCCGTTCAGGCAAAAGATTACATCAAAGCACAGAAACAGCTTATCAGAGATTTTGGCGAAGACATTTATTTCAATTGGCAGCTAGAAATATTACACGCGGAAATAGCATCAATAATTGAAGAGCTGAAACTTGAAAATACGGGATTGCGCCCAAATACTGGAATAATGGGCGAGGCCTGATTCTAGGTCTGAATTGCTCAACTTATGTCAGTATATCAAAACAGAGGAATTGTGATTTAAGATTTTGATATGAAAAGTAATGAATTAGGTTTGGTTTTCATTGAGGAGAGCGGGCAGGCGTTTTGAGGAAAAGGTGAACAGGGGCGAATTTGTTCGGGACTAACGCTCCAAAATTCTACGCTGAAAGACCGAAAACATAAAATGTTTCGGTCTTTTTTCTTTTTCATAGTCGCAAATCAAATCAAATTTCAGTGAAATAGTTGTTGAGGGTGGTGGCTGAAGAGTATATAACGCGTGATGACGCTACGATTAGACCGAGAGGTGAAAAGTGGCGATGAATTCTGACAATTCAAAAAAAATTCATCTGATTGCCTTGTTAACAGGTTTATTTTTTTTAATTAATTTGTCTGAAGCTCTTGCACAAGAATCTTTTAGGCTTTTTCCTAATGCTCGTTTTTTCACAGGCCTTGATTGGGGATATTATTTTGTCTCTGGAGAATTCCTAGTTCCAGCCGGAGGAAGACCCGGGTCAGGGTCCAAAATCGATGCCAATTTAGACCTTGGAATTAGCCAGACTGAAGCGGTTACAATTACGTTTGACGGAACAATTCTCGACAATCATTTCATCAATATCGATTACTCGATGTTCATGCCGTCGGGCCTTCGACGCATTACTCGAGATTTTCTTTTCCATAACAGGCTTTACACGGAAAACACATTGATTGATTCCAAAATTGATTTTAACTGGCTCAGGTTTTTCTACAGCTATAGAGCTTATGAGGAGGGCTCTTTAAGAATCTCTCCAGGTTTTGGTGTAAACCATGTGCGATTTGGAGCCACACTCAACAATGCTACCGAGGACGGAGAATTCATCTCCAATGTGAGAAGGCTAGATTTGACTTATCCCACTATCGGTATTGACATAAGATTTCTCGCGCCTCATGGTCTTGATTTTAGATGGCAATTGGAGGGAATGAGTTTAATCACGCGCGGGTTCATGACGAATGCTAGGATTTCCGCAAACTGGGAAATTTATCCTGACATAAACATAAATTTTTGTGTCTCGAATCGCCTGACACAGAGCGTTGAGGACAATCAGGAACTGAACAATGAATGGATGTTCAGTTTTACGGGAATGTCGGCGGGAATAGCATTCGGGTTCTAAGAATTATTTCTCCGTTGAATCAGGCTGGGCAGATGCTTTGCGAAATTCAGGTTTCGCTACTGGGCCAACCGCAGTTCGTCTAGGGCCTGAATGATAAGCATAGAGATGTTCCATCTTGCTGATTAGGCCAGGATGATATTCCAATGCTTCAGGAAAACAGATCGCGTGATACGTTATGTCCAAGGAAGTGTACGAATTTTTATCCAAGTCTAGATATCGCTC
>JBFXII010000050.1:0-11603 GCA_050176095.1 Desulfomonilaceae bacterium | reverse complement strand
CTCTATCCTAATGTAGAGACTCATATTAAAAATAAGACTCCAGATGAATTTGATTTCGTAGTTGTTAGAGAGAATACGGTGGTTTTTTATGTTGGTTCAGGTGGTTTTTTCAAGAAAGACACCCCGGATGAAGTTGCTATTCAGGAATCGATAAACACTCGCAAGGGAGTAGAGCGACTTTTGCGCTATTCGTTCGATCTGGCCAGAAATAGAGGTGGGAGGAAAAAGCTTACCCTGTGCGGAAAGACTAACGTGTTGACTTATGCGTGGGATCTTTGGATGAGAACTTTCAAGGATTTGTCGTCAGAATATCCTGACGTAGAGACAGATTATGCCCATGTAGACGCAATTTGCATGTGGTTTGTCAAAAATCCGGAGTGGTTTGATGTCATAGCCACAGACAATATGTTCGGTGACATCATTACAGACTTGGGGGCTATGATTCAGGGTGGTATGGGCATAGCAGCAGGTGGAAACATTAATCCGGCTGGTGTGTCAATGTTCGAGCCGATTGGGGGGTCAGCCCCAAAATACACAGGCAAAAATGTCATCAACCCCTTAGCTTGCATTTTAGCCGGCGCCCTGATGTTGGAGACTCTTGGAGAAAAGCCGGCGTCACAAGCTATAGAGAGATCAGTGTCAGAAACTTTGTCCAAAGATATTAATAGACTTGAAGCTGGGCAAATGGGGCACTCAACAACAGAAGTGGGGGATTTGGTCTGTGCAAAAATAGGCTAAGACCCTGGAACGAAGAAATTCTAAACGGACTATTTCGTGGCGCTTATTAATCATTTGATCAGTTGAGTAATTGCGAGATCGGGATGATACGCCAAGTTCTGGCTAAATATGGAGAATTCGCAGAAACCTAAACTCAGACTACTTCCATTTGGGGGGCTGGGCGAAATCGGCCTCAACATGATGGTGATTTCGTGGGGGAGAGATGCGTTCATAATTGATTGTGGTCTCATGTTTCCTGATGACTCGATGCCAGGAGTGGATTTCGTAATACCTGATCTCGATTGGGTGTTAGAATTCGACTGGAATATTCTAGGTATAATAATAACTCACGCGCATGAAGACCATATAGGGGCCTTACCTTTTGTTTTAAAAAAGGCGCCCGCTCCAATTTTCTCTACTGCCCTAACCATGGGTTTTATAGAGTACAAACTGCAAGAATATGAGCTTTTAGAAACTTCTGAAAGAAATGTCATTTCTCCAGGGCAACCAATATCTATTGGTCCATTTAAAATAGAATGCCTGCGAATGTGCCATTCTGTTCCCGACGCCATAGGTCTTGCCATAGAGACACCTGAGGGCGTGATAATCCATTCGGGTGACTTCAAGCTGGACCCTACTCCAATTGACGGAAGACTGTGTGATCTGGAAAAAATAGGTTACTTGGGAAGCCAGGGAGTGCTTGTTCTATTGTCGGACAGCACGAATGTAGAAAATCGGAAAGAAACTCGTTCTGAAAGCATAATAAAACCAGCCTTTGAAGAAATCTTCAAGACATCGCCGGGCAGAATCCTGATAGCAACGTTTTCCTCAAACATACACAGAATACAGCAAGCGTTATCACTGGCTAAGGTTTTCAGGAGAAAAGTCGCTCTGGTTGGCCGGTCAATGGTCTCTAACGTGAAAATTGCTTCAGAACTGGGGTATCTCGACATACCTTCGGACACTTTAGTTGATATGAAAGACATCGATGACATTGCTGAAGACCAACTGGCAATACTATCAACCGGATCTCAGGGTGAACCCATGTCTGCCCTGGCGCTTATGGCAAGCTCACGGCACAAGTATCTAAAGGTTAAAGAGGGTGACACGATAATCTTTTCTTCCAGATTCATTCCTGGAAATGAGAAAGCAATAAACCAGCTGATTAACGGATTTTGCAGGCTTGGAGCCAACGTCATGTATGAGAAGATTGCAGACGTTCACGTTTCAGGTCACGCTAGTGAGAACGAGTTAAGATCCCTACTCAGGCTTGCAAAGCCCCGCTACTTCATTCCTGTTCATGGCGAATATCGACATCTTCAGAGGCATGCGCGCATAGCTGTCGAAGAGGGTGTAGATAAGGAAAATGTCATGGTCGCCCAGAACGGTGACTTAATTCGGATTTCCAGAGATGGAATTGAACTTGAAACTGTATTTGACATCGGTCGTGTATTTGTACATGGAAAAGGAGTTGGAGACATTGGTCATGATGTTCTAAAGGAACGCAGGACCCTGTCCGAGGTAGGTATTGTAATTGCCACCATAGTTGTTTCTGAAGAAACGGGCGCGATGGTTAAAGAGCCTCAGCTCCATTCCAGGGGAGTCACTTTTCAAGATGTGGAAACAGAACTATTAGAAGGGGCTAGAAACGCAGTGATAGAGCGCCTGAAGGAACTGGCTCCGAAAACAATGCCAGACTGGGAAGTAGCGCGAGAAGAAGTTCGACTAGCCGTAAGAAGGCACGTCAACAGGACACTGGGTCGAAAACCTTTGGTGCAGACTATTATTGTCACAGTTTAAGGTAGTTCATATTTGGACCCATTGCTCAACACATCCTGGAGTTTCGGCCGGCAACACATATTCGGGCATACGCGCAGACAAAACATCATCCGCTTCGGCCTGAAACTAAATTAGATTTTTTATGGGAATGGGTTTAAGGGTCAAAAACTAGATGTTTTTTCTTGCAATTTAATTAGAAATTACTTATTCAAAATATAGACAGGCCTTTAAGACTTAGATCTTGGCCTAGACAAAAGTTTATCATGCGATGCGTGATAGCGGTAGGATATCGGTTAACCAGGATTTTTCTTGACAAGCGGCTTGTTCGCGTGCTACGTTGCGATAAATCTATGGTATAACAACTCTTGTATTGGAGTATGCTTCTATTTAAGGAGGGTTTAGGATGAAGAAGTCGTTGGTTCTATTGGTCGTTTTAGTTGGTTCACTAGCGCTTGTTGGGTCAGTGTTTGCCTCGGATTGGGGCTGCTACACTACACCGACAGTTAAGCCCGCTCCCTGTGTTGACAAAGTTCTCTGCAAAGGCAAAGCCGCTGGCAAGGAGAAACTCTGTGGTCCTTGCGCTCCTGTTATCGCTTGGTCCGGTAAGTGGATGACAGTTGAAAAGTGCCCTGACAAGAAAGCCCCCGCAAAGGCTGCTCCCAAGGCCAAGAAGGTGAAAAAATAAATAACTGCTCTATTCTCTTCGATTAATCAAGTAGTTTTTTCGAGAGAGTGCGCAACTGGTAATTATAGGTCGGAAAGCCCTTCCGTTAAGAAGGGCTTTTTGCTTTTCAGGGCATCTTCCTTTAATTTCCCACCATTTGGTTTCTCAAGCTTCCCAAAGCCTTTAGATGCTGCTTTTCTTCGTCGGCTATTTTGTTCAAGGTAGCTTGAGAGTCAACGTTGTTCATTCTCGACGCGAAGCGTAGGTAAAGATCTAATGCCTGTGTTTCAAGCATCATGGCCAAATCCAGGATGTCGGACTCTGCCTCCAGGAACTTCTCATTCTGTTGGAGGAAAAGGTTCGTATCAAAACCACCCTCCATGATGGTATTGGATGATTTGGTCTCGAGTGTTTGCCTTGACTCCGATTCAGATTCGAGTTTCTGGTAGAGGTCTACGAGAAAGTCTTTGTGTTTTTCCTCTATGGACGCTAAAGAAGCCAATAAGTTTGTAACTTTTGGATCCGACACTTTTCCTTGCGCCAGTCTGTAAAAACTTCCCAGGTTTTGTTCCATGGAATAGGCCAGCGCTACTACATCCACAGGTGTCTCATCTCCCTTTATCAGGTCCATTTTCAATTCCTGAGGGCCTTGGGCCAGCGTTCCATTCCACGCTTTAATTCCTCCAGTAAGATTGAAAACTTTTTGAAAATCTTTTCCCGCAAGCATCTGAGCGGCTACTCTACTTCTACCGCCAATTGCGCAGTATACTATGATGGGCTTGTCGCGATCCAGATCGGTATAAAGATCAGTAAGTTGAGGCAATGGAACCAATGTGGCTCCAGCTATGTGGCTCTCTTCATATTCTTTAGGCTGTCTTACATCCAGAAGAGTATATGAGCCCTCAGAATTTTTGTTCATGAAATCCCTGGCCTGCTCCGGGGTCAATGATTCTACTGGAGTAAAAAGTTTCTTTATTGTTTCAAACATGGCCGGCGCCTCCCAAAATATTTGTTTATACTCATGAAACTGGTTGTACAAGTAAGAAAAAAACCGTATCGGCTTTCAAGAACGGGAATTACTCGTTTAACGATCGTTTCTTTAATGGTCCTACACCGAGGAGATAGGTAAGCCTGGAATGTTCATTGAGGCCGAGGAGTTTGCAGGCCTCCGTATCGTAAAAGGCCCCAATTCCACAACAACCTAGTTTTAACGAAGTTGCCGTTACATATAGCCTTTGTCCTAGCCTCCCTGCCGTAAGTAAGGCGCGTCTGTAGCCTCGCGGGCCAAAGCGCCTCTCTATATCATTTATGTTTACCAACATCAGAAAATGTGCGGCGCAGTTTGAAAGCCAACCCTGATCGAGGCAGATGTGGGTCATTTCGTCCATGATAGAGTCTTGCCTGGAGAGGAATAACGAATTGGCATGTGGGTTGTAGATGTAGAATCCTTCAGGCAACCTCTGAACATTAGAAGCTATAAACCCTATATTAACGCCGTCAGAAGACGTTCCAGTGATTTCCTCGGATGCTCCCAAAACTCTAAGCATATAGCCGATTTCGTTTAAGGACAGCTCTTTTTTGACAAAATTTCTTAAAGAACGGCGCGCAAACAGGGCATCCGGATATTTCAAGCTTTCTTCGGGGATTTCCAGAGAATCGATGCTGCCCACAAACCTTAGTTCCAGTCCCAAACCTCTAATTCCATCGGCATTGAAATCTGATTCCGTCCTGTTGATTCGAGTAAGTTGGTGAATCTCCTCAATAGCGTTATAAGTGATCTCTTTTTCCGATACCTTGCTGAATGAAGACAGATCAACCACAGGTTTATTACTGGAAGAAGTTTCTATCTGATCAGTCCCATTGCATGAACCGACACAAACTGCGACGAGGCATACCTCACGCTTAGGATCTGTTCCGAGGAATTCGTTAGTTTTATCGTCATCAAAATCCGTAACGATACTGTATTTTAATTCCTTGTATTTCAAAGCTAGAGTCAGATTTTCCAGTAAATGCCCGGTGTCCAGCAAGTGGTACCTGTACGCTCTATCTCTGTATTTCCAAGAACTTCTGAAAAATATTGAGGTATGAAAGAAGACCAGCGAAGGGCGAATTGTGTTCTCAAGGTTGAGTATGTCTCTTAAACGCGAGATTGATGCGCCATCAACCAACTTTTCTAAACCGTTAGCCGCCAAATTGTGGTGAAAAAGACCAGGGTCCAGGCCCTTGACACCAAGCGCACAGACGTAAGACTCAAACGGATACAATGCCCCTGCTGAAGCTACGCTTCGGTAGTAAAAGTACGATCCCCCATGTTTGGCCTTGGCAGTAATAGCGTGTGAAAGGGTCAGGATATCGCTCAGCAATGAATAGTCAATTGATTGACAATCTTTTCCACAGGTTGATTCAGTCAAACATAACTGAGCGATAGACACCTTTTTAGGGTTGCCTCCGGGAACCAATGGAATGGGCTCAATACCAGAATACTGTTTGAAAACAGTTGGTTGATTAGGCCAATCCATGTAGTGACCCTGCATGTTGTAACGGTAATAGCTTGTATGATTGTGATAATCCAGAGCAGATCTAAACATCAATCAAACCCCCAAGACTTCCAAAGCGATTCCCATGGAATCAGCCTCCCCATGGCATCTGGGAATATTCCTCGGATAATCTGTCACGGTATTCCTTGAAAAATTTCTCATGCTCTTTTTCCCATGCCGACAGCATAGATAGAGCTTTAGAAGCTTTACCGGCAGTTTTTTCAGCCATTCGGGCATAGAACTCTGACAAATCCTTTTCAATAAGATAGGCCGTGTTGAATATGGTCACATCCGGTGTCATCGATCCATGAACACATTGTTCCAGAAATTCCTGCTTGCTACGCTCATCGAAGTAATTGGTAGGAGTAATAATGTCTATAGCCTTGTTTTCAATATTAATTTCAGATCCCGATTTTAAATCTTGGATTATGCCCGTGATGAAGTCAATGTGCCGTTGTTCTTCGCTAATCAACTTTTTGAATGCAGTGACCGCTGATCCTATTCCCATACGCTCCAGTGAGGTTTGGAAAAAGCTCATTCCCGTTTTTTCCTGATTGAGAGCATATTCAAAAATCTTGACTAAATTAGTGTTTGTTTCCATAATCCCCTCTCGTGGATAAACTTTGAAGGTCTCTATGACAGTTGACCAAATGTCTCTGAGAATTTGACCTTACTTCACCGTTTTGGGAAGCATTGTGTCTTTATTGATACAATATAAGTGATAGATTTAATTAAACCAGAAAAAATCAAAAAGAATTTAAAAATGTAGATGATTGAAGCGACAACATCTTGAAAATATTGAACAGCTTATTAAACAGCTAGATAACGGGTCTGGATTTCAGTATTCCTTAATAATTCTTCTCTTGATCCTTCGTAGCGTAGAGAGCCTTTGTCTATTACATAGCCTCTATCTGATATTGAGAGAGCAAAATGAGCGTTTTGCTCAGTCATCAATATCGGTGTTTCGGATTTAAGGCCTACGATGATCTTGCCAAGCTCCTCCACTATGACTGGAGCTAATCCTTCACATGGTTCATCGAGCATCAATAGAAGCGGATTTCCCGCCAAAGCCCTTGCAATAGCCAACATTTGTTGTTCTCCCCCCGATAAGGCTCCTCCTTTACGTTTCCTGAGATGAGACAACATCGGAAAAACGTCAAATATTCTTTGCTTGTTCCAGGGACGTCTTCCCTGCCGTTCTGGTAGCCGCGCAACCTCAATATTTTCCTCAACAGTTAATCCGGGGAAAATTCTACGATCCTCCGGAACGAATGCAAGGCCGGCGCGAGTGTTGTAATAAACAGGTTGACAAGTTATGTCACGTTCCTGGAAATAGACCTTTCCTGAGGATGGGGGATTTAGGCCCGCAATACCTCTCATAGTGGTTGTTTTTCCAGCTCCATTTCGACCGAGCAAGCAGACAATTTCGGAAGGATTGACCTGAAGGCTCATCCCTTGCAAAGCGTGGCTATCGCCGTAGAACACGTGAATGTCAGACACCTTTAGCATCTAGGCTTCCCCCTAAATAGGCTTCTCTTACGGCTTGATTGGATCTGATTTCATCAGGTGTTCCTTCTGCCAAAGGTGTTCCCTGGTTCAACACAAAAATTCTCTCCGCTATGGAAAATACAACCTTCATGTCATGCTCGGTAATGAAGAAAGTGGCTCCGGACTTTGCGGCAAGCTCCTTTATAAGATTTATTATCCGGTCTGTTTCTTCTGGATTCATGCCAGCGGTTGGTTCATCGAGCAAAATCAACTTCGGTTTTCTGGCGAGCACGATAGCAATCTCGATCAGTCTCTTATCACCATACGCTAATGTGGACGCCACCCTATTCGAAAATGGCGCCAAACCCACCATATCAAGTATCTTCTCGGCCTGTTCCTTGAAGTCCGAACGCCGTTTCAATGACCGAAGCATTGAAAAACTCTTGCCATTATGAATAATTACGGGAGTGAGCACGTTTTCTAGAACAGTTAGGTCCGGGAAGATGTTCGTAATCTGAAAAGACCGGAGAAGTCCCATGCCCACAAGCTTGTGTGTAGCTGTTCCTGAAACATCCTTACCACAGAAATAAACATGGCCACTTGACGGCTTATACCTACCTGAAACCACGTTGTAAAAAGTAGTCTTGCCTGCTCCATTGGGCCCAATCAATGCTGTGAGACGACCATTTGGAACCGTTAATGAAACCCCCTTTAAGGCTTGGAATTTCCCAAAATTCTTATGAAGATTCTTTATCTCAAGCAACGGAGTTTCAGTCACTGTTCCTGCCTCCGTTCCATTTTGAAAAAAAAGTCGCCAGAGTTCCAAGCACACCCTGCGGAAAAGCCAACACCAGTATAACCAGAATAGCGCCAAGAAAAATCATCCAGTTGGTCGTATAGGATGTGATGAAATGTTCAAGCACAAAAAAAACTGCGGTTCCCACAGCAGGTCCAAGGAATACTCCTGACCCTCCAAGTATGGTCATCAAGACAGCCTTTCCTGAAAAAGACCAATGCAACATTTCAGGCGAAGCTATTCGATTGAATAAGGCAAATAAGACGCCGGCCATACCGGCCAGGGCGCCTGCTATTGTGAATGCCACCAGTCTCACGGTCCTGACATTCTGACCAACAAATGAAACTCGTTGTGAATTCTCCCGAGTGGCAGCAAGAAGCAAGCCAAAAGGCGATTTTACAATTTGCCTTAAAAAAACTATTCCCAGCGAAACGACAGTTAGTGAGACCCAGTAGAAAAATTTCGGGTTGAACAGTTCAATCTTATGCCCAAAGATACTCAAAACTGGCATGGAGGCAATTGTGAGGCCGTCACTTCCTCCAGTAACGGAAAGCCAATTGTGGGCAAGAGTGAAAAGCATCATTCCAAAACCTAGAGTAAGTATTGCAAAATATATTTCATCCAGTCGCACACAGAACCAACCGATGACGAGCGCAAACAGCATTGCTCCTACAATCCCGACAGGAAGACAAACCCAGAATGAGCTCGACAAATGCGCCAGCGTCAGAGCTGAAACATAGGCCCCAACCCCGAAAAAGCCTGCCTGGCCGAATGAAAGCAGTCCGGTATACCCAAACAAAAGGTTAAAACTCATTGCGTAGAGGCTCATAATGATAATCTCGGTAAGTATTATCACCCAATGAGTGGTTAGGAAAAACGGCGCTATAGCCATAAAAATCAGTATCAAGAGCCCTACGAAGAAATTTTTAGAAAACAATCCAAGCAAATCAGGACTCCTCTCCAAAAATGCCTCGAGGTCGGGTGAGAAGGACTATGGCCAGAAGGATGTAAGGAAGCGCCATTTGAAGATTAGGCGCCACCGTTGCGCCGAATGATCCAAGAAGTCCAAGTATGAGAGCTCCGACAAACGCGCCTGGAAAACTACCCATGCCTCCAATTACCACAACGATAAAACTTTCTATAATTATGTGTTCGCCAATGGCCGGACCAACACTTTGATGTGGCGCCGCTAACGCTCCGCCAAGTCCTGCCAACCATGCTCCAAACGCAAAAACAGCAGTAAAAAGAATTGGAGCCCTTACTCCGATTATCTCAGCCATCTCCCGATCCATGGCGGCAGCCCTGATGATCTTTCCATACCTGGAATAACTGAAAAACGCCCAGAGTATGATTCCTACGGCAGGCCCCATGGCAATAAGAAATAGCCTATAGACAGGGTATGTTTGATCAAAAACCGGAAAAACACCTGATAGAACATCCGGAGGGTTTACCAAATGATGAGCCGGTCCCCAAATTAGGCGAACTCCATCATCGAGAAACAACATCACACCGAATGTAAGTAATAATTGGAAACTTACGTCTCGCCCGTAAACAGGTCTAAGAAGAAATCTTTCGATGACTATGGCCAAAATAGCCACTATGATCGGGGCAAAGATGAGACCTAACCAAAAAGAGGAAACCCAACGGGCAAGTTGCATACTGATATATGCGCCCAGCATGAAAAGGGAGCCATGAGCGAAATTCAATACGCCCATGACACCGAACACTGTTGTCAGCCCCATGGAAATAAGGAACAGTAACATTCCCCAGGACAGACCATTAAGCACATTGATCAGAAAGCCTTCCAAGCAAAAGCCTCCGGGAAGACACAATACCTCGACAGACCTCTGGCTGCCGAAAAAATATTAAGTGTCTAACAACAAGATGTTTTTTATTCCATTTTACAGCCTGTTTCACTGACCGGAGGAGTAATTTCTGCTCCAGTGAAGTTTCTCACAGGTTTGAGAATGCGTATTGGAGTTGCAGGATCGGCTGCGGTTTTACCCCAGATTCCGTCTGTTATAGCTTGGTGATCCTCAGGCCTAATCGTGACCTTACCAACTGGCAGGGTGAGTGAAAGCCCTGTAAGAGCATCGACCACTTTCTCTTTGTCAGATGATTTTGCCTTGGAAGCTGCGGCTGAAAAAGCCTTTATGGCAGCATAGGCCCCATGGGCATTGTAGGATGGGTATGTGTCATACTTTGCCTTATAGGCGTCCACGAAGGACTTGTTCTCGGGTGATTCATTCCCGGCAAACCAATAGCGTGTCCCAACCCATATGCCTTCAGGCATTTTGTCTTTTAACGCATAAAGTACCTCGGTAGCAGCGCCTAGAGTTAGCAACACCTCTCGCTTGCCATCAAAAAAGCCCATGTCCGACGCCTGTCGGACGAAGTCTATAAGGTTTCCACCCCAGAGGGATACCAGCACTCCATCTGCTTTGGAATTCATGACTTTGGTGATGTAAGCTGAAAAATCGGTGGTCTTCATCGGAGCGAAAGCAACCTCCGATACAGGAAGGAAACCCATCTCGGGCTTTTTCTCCTTCAAGTATTTTTCGAAATATTCCCAGGATTGGTGTCCGAAAGAGTAATCCGGACCGATAGTGGTCCATGTCTTGGCTTTCATGTCAGCCGCGATTGCTGCGGCCATTTTCATGTTCTGATTTTCATTCAAAGATATACGGAAAGTATAACGATTACAGTTTTTCCCTGTAACGTCGGGAGTCGCGGCATGAGTTATTATTAGAGGTGTCTTCAATTCTTTCATTATTGGGGCGACTGCTGAAGCTACGCCACTGGAATCCAGACCGATGACGGCATCTACGCCATTCTCGTAAACGAGCTTGCGTATAACCCTGATTCCAACATCAGGCTTCCCGGCTGAGTCTTCAAAAAAAGCCTCAATTTTTTTTCCGTTTATTCCACCGGCTTTATTTATTTCGTCGATAGCTAGCTCCGCTCCCTGCTTTGCAAACTGACCGTAAGTGGCAAACGGTCCGGACATGATATAAACAAATCCAAGTTTTACCGGGCCATCAGCGGCCATGACCGCAGAAGCCCCGATCGAAAAAGCTAAAAATGCCAAAGTCACCAAAATGGACCACACTTTTTTCATCTTTTACCGCCTCCTCTTTCTTGTGATTTGTTTTTTCGCGGACATTATCCAAGCCAAAAATCCAAACATCTTCAAACGTATCTCATTTTCAAAATATAAGTGTGTATCGAAGTTTTAATTCTTTGAGCGACCCTCGGCGAAAGGATCAAACAGGGTGACGTCTTTCATTGCTTCGAATGGACAAACCAGACCGCACATCCCACAGGCCACACACTTCGTTACGTCAAAAACTACTCTCTTGTCAGGTTCTTGAACTGACAAGGCTCCTGTAGGGCACAGTCCGACACAGGCTCCGCAATGAACACAATTCTCTTCTTCTCGCCACACCTTGTCCGACAGGAGTTCTACTACGACTTGGTGTTCCTCCAGAAACTTGACGCCTTTCTCTATGGTCTCATCTGAGCCGCGCAATTCCAGGAGTATCCGGCCCTCGCGTCGGGGCAGGATTTTGGCTTCCAATATGTTGAAATCCCAATCGAAGTCTCTGGGTGGGCTGTAGATAAC
>JBFXII010000049.1:0-11667 GCA_050176095.1 Desulfomonilaceae bacterium | reverse complement strand
GGAACTGATCAAATTTTTGTTGCTGCCCGGATGGGTTCCGGGATTCCTCTGACAGGGGCGGGGAAGCACACCAAGCTCGGAGAAATGGTAGCTCATTCGAGTCTGAATGCAATAAAAAACACCCTCATCTGGCAGAATTCCCTTACCCCCAATGTTCAGTGTTCATGCATGAATCAACTTGGACATACAAACTTTGATGAATCACTGTTCTGTGATTCCGTGTGTTCGTTGCTAAATGAATCACTCAGCGATGTTTTCAGAAAGAATTTCATAAGTATAAATCTTGATCCACTTACTGTGGCGTCTCTGTCCGCCTTGAAGCTTGTTAGACAAAAAACCTTGTGGGGAGTGCTTCCCCAAGGGTGCATAAAAGATACTTTTTGCTCTCAGGCTGCTCAGATAGCCTGCAGTGTTTCCGGAAAATACACGAAATTTGATTTTTTCAGGCGTGAACTCTCCGTCAAGGACCTTGATTTAAGCGAAACAAGTTTCATGAACCTGGTGTATCGGACATTCGCTTTGGGTTTTTCGGAGAAATGGAAATAAATCGGCCTAATATCAAAAGATCACAATTTCTGGATTGGAGTGATCCTTGGAGTCTGTGTAACAGGATTTTTATCAACATGAACCTTAACCTTAAAAGCCCTAGCCAGGGAGCTCTCTTTAATTACATTCTCTGAGGGTCCCTCGCTTATTATTCTGCCTTGGCTCATCAGTTTTAGATGTGGACATGACAAGCACATGAAATTGATGTCATGGGAAATCATTAGTATTGTGATTCCCTGACTGTTTATCTCTTTGAGTAATTCAATCAGACCCATCTGTGAGTACAGATCCAGATGATTGGTGGGTTCATCAAGAATTAATATGTCAGGCTGTTGAGCTAGAGCTCGGGCGATTCTTACACGCTGTTTTTCTCCCCCTGACAACGATTCGATTTGACGTTCAGCCAAATGCCCGGTTTCAGTTCGCAATAATGCTGACTGGACCACATCACGATCCAAATAATTTTCAAAGAAAAGACCCCCATGGTAAGGCGCTCTACCCAATGTCACATAATCCAGGACAGAAAAACCAAACTCCAAATTTTCTTCTTGAGCTACCACGGCCAAAGTTTTTGCAATCTCCTGTCGGGACATTAACGCCAGCTTTTGTCCGTTGAGCATCACAGTTCCAGAGTTCGGTTGACTAATTCCTGCCACAATTCTTGCCAAAGTTGATTTACCGGCTCCATTAGGGCCAATTAATCCAACAAATTCCCCTGACCTGATCACAAGATCTACGTCGCGCAAAATATGTGAGCCATTCAGAGTAACGTTAACTGATCGGCATTCTATGATGTTCAAATTCCTCATGAAAGAACTCTCTAGAGTCAGGCGTTCAGATTTTGTCATTTCCACAACAATCGGTTATCGGTGGAGGTGTTTTCACGGTCTTATCGTTAGAAGTTCGGTTGTAATAACAAAACTGCGCAAGTTGAACTAAAATCTACTTTTTTAACAAGAGATACAGGAAAAATGGGGCTCCACTCAATGCCGTGATGACTCCAACGGGTAGTTCAACAGGATAAGAAACTAGTCTGGCTAATGTATCAGAAACCACAAGAAAAATGGATCCGCTTAGGAATGACGCAGGCAAAAGTATACGGTGATCGGGACCTAGCAGAAGACGCATCGAATGCGGCGCCACTAATCCAACAAAACCAATGGTTCCGGATACACTTACAACAGCGCCAGTTATCAGAGACGCCGTTGTTATGAGGAGAAACCTGATTTTCTTGACATCAACACCGAGCCCGAGCGCCGACTCTTCTTGCAAGACTAAGATATTTAAGCGACTGGCGTTCAGGTAAATACATATGAAGCCTGAAATGACGATAGGAGCTGACAAAAATATTTTCTGGTAATCAGCAAGACTAAAGTCTCCCATAATCCAGAATAAAATTCTCTGAATTTCGCTTGAATTAGTCATGGACATTATCAGCAACATGAGCGCGTTCATCAGAGCCCCAACTATTATACCAGCCAGGATGACAGTGTTCATGTACGAGGTGGTTTTTCTCAGGAAAGTCATGCCGTAAACGGTCATTACCGCTATGAGGCTTCCGACGAAAGAGGCGAAGGTAGTCGCCAATATCCAGTTCAATTTAAGCACGCTTATTGAAATAACCGCGCCAAGAGCTCCACCGGCGGCTATTCCAATAATGTAAGGATCAGCCAAGGGATTACGTAAAACTCCCTGAAAAACTACTCCCGAACACGCTAGACCGGCTCCCGCGATGGCAGCGAGAAGAACCCGGGGTAAACGGTACGAAAAAAGAATAGATATTGACCGAACGGTCTCTGGATCAGACCGATCCAAGTTCAGGATGGCAAGAAAATCGATTTGAGTTGTGCCCCAGAAAAGTGAACAGACTACTGTAAAAACTAGTAGCAATGACAGGAAAAGAGTCAGCAGAATCGTCTTAATATAAGTGGTTGGAGCAGGTAGAAATCTCATAAGATTAGTCAATTGCCTTTGAAAACGGTGTTATTTGTGGCGGGTAGTGCAGGGATTACCTTTATTGAATGAAGGTGATTGCTGAGAATTTCGAGTGCTCTAATAGTTCTTGCTCCAGGACGACTAACCAGATCAGAATCCACTTCGTATATTCTGTTACTTCTAAATGCTTTGAGAAAAGCGTAATTCTTCCAATAACCAATACACTCAATACCGTGACATTCCTTGTCCAACATAAAAATTACATCAGGATCCTGTTTAATAACCTCTTCGATGCTTAATTTGGGAAACGGAATGCCTAGATCATTAACCACGTTTTTGCCCCCGGCCTCCGAAATTAAAGAGCTTAAAAACGAACCTGAGCTTGCAACAATTAGAGGGTTTATCCCTACAACGAATAAAACTGACCGTCTTTCCAAATTCGCCAGAACTTGCCTAAGGCTATCACGACGAGTCTGGATATCGGTGATTAAAGCTCGGGCGTCCTGGTTCTGGCCTATTAGAAATCCCACCTTCGATATCAGGTTCTTTATTTCATCAATACTGGAACTGTCATCCACGTACACCGGGATTCCAAAACCTTTTATTCGATCAATTAGTTCGAGCCTCATCCCGTTCTTTGTGGCCAAGACAAGGTCAGGTTTGGCAGTTAGCAATTTTTCGAAATCGGGCGCCATGTAAAGCCCTACTTCTAAGACTGATCTAGCTTCTTCGGGAAAATTACATCTTGAAGTCCTCCCGACTAACCGAGAGCCTGCGTTGAGGTCAAACATGAGTTCGGTCAAACTCGGAGCGAGGGATACCACCCTTTGAGGAATCCTCCTTACACACACTTTCTCGCCGATTGAGTCAATCACGCATGATGGCTCACATTCTCCTGCTATAGAAACGCTGACGCTTAATGCAAGAGTAGTAGCAATTGCAATTGAACATAGCTTTGTTTTCACTGTTATTATTTCCTGAAAGTTATTGGTATTACGTAAGACAGTTTCTTTTGAGACAAATTTGAAGGAATTTCCGGAAAACTACTTGAGGCTTTTTTCAGAATGTCCAATGCGGCATCATCTAGTATTTCCGAGCCGGATGACTGATCGATTCGGAGATCTTCCAATTGCCCTCCATTCACCACAGTAAAAGACACAAGCGCCTCACCAAATTTTTTGGAATGCAAAGCCCTTTTCGGAAAATATGCCGCCTCATGAATGGCGGCCAGCAATTTTAGCTTAAATTCATTTATCTGATCACCGCGGGTTGATGCAGATCGCCTTTCCTCTTGAGCCGTTGATGGGAGGCTGGACATCGAATCCTGATTGGACTTGCTCACAAAATAGACACTATCATTTCTTGACGGCCGTGGGGAATCTATAGATTCTTGTTCGGAGAGCCTAACAACACGAGAGACTTCTTTGAGTTCGAACTCTTCTGTCCGAGTAGCTTCTCCAATCTGTGTGGCCATAATGACATTCCCAATATCTTTTTCATCATTGTGGAGATTCTTTCCTGTGTAGCTGAGCGATCGATTGGCAATCGATGGAGCCGATAAAGCAGAAGCAGCCGTAGAGCGGCTTGTTACTTGAACAATGGGAGATTGAGTGTCTACAAGACTCACAAAAATAGTATCTTTTCGCACACCCTGTTGCCCTATAGCGCCAGCATGTGCTGCGTATGATATTGAAAAGATAACAATGATATGGGCGATAGTGGATAGAAGATTGGAGTACAATGCTTCGCTAAACTTGCAAGGTTTTGTGTTTACGACAGAAGAATAATCATATGGAATTAGTCTATCAAGCTCCCTGTTATGGTTTATTGTGTTGTCAGAATCGGACAGTGATGGGCCATAATAATCATCAACAATTCGGGCTTCATCTTCGTCAGCATTAAACGAGTCGTGATGGTTAAGCAAGGAAAGTTCATCGGTGAGGGGTTCTGGAAAAATAATCAGATGTTTCCCATATATTTCTTTCTTCAACTGCCCCAATGAGTCATCTAAAGATGAGGGTAGCTCTACCATATTGCTATCCCTGTCATTAGCTATTTCTTTGTCAGAATGGCCAAAAACAAACGATTGATTGAGGCCATGGGAAAATTCTGTAAACACGACGGAATGAATATCCATCAGTTTTGGCCTTCCCTAAGCTCAGGGTTTTCATAGGAAGAGAAAACAAAAAACCCGAGCCTGAATAGACTCGGGAATGCGCCCAGTTTTACTTCTTCCCTAATCGGCTGTGCTCCGCAGCTTGATCATGCTAGGCAGGTCTTCTGGCTACCGGATCGCCCTCTCACCCCAAGCCTTCCCACCCAGTTGATACTGAGCAGTGGCATAATATGGGGTTTCGTCCCCGGTTACAGCGGCGGGACCGCGCCGGATTCACACCGGCTTCCCTTTTAAGCTCAATGAGCGCCTAACGCCTTCAATTTGAACTAATTAACAAATCAAGTCAACCAAACTCTTATTGGTCCTCTTTCGTTATCTCCTTGAAACGTGAATGATCCATCAAGATGTAAGTTCCGATGGCTTTGGAACATACTTGTCCTTCAGAATTGCTGATTTCAGCAGCCAAGTTCACTCTGTGCCCATCTTTGGAGGCTACCCTACAACGAACCTGGATTTCCTGTTCTACATACAATGGCCTAAGAAACTCAATATTTAATTTTGACGTTACCCCCACTTGTTGGGTGAAGTGAAGAGTTGTCCAGCCCATTATTTCATCGAACAATCCACTTTGAATGCCTCCATGAAGAATTTTCCCAAACCCTTTGTAAAGCGGAGGTGGAAACCAGGTGGTGATAAGCTCTGGTGGTTCCGTTTCACTTTCATAAAATGAAAGTTTAAGCCCGACCGGGTTAGACTGGCCACAGAAAAAACATTGTCCGTCTCTGTATGGATTGGGTAATAGCTTCATTAAAAAAATCCTCTATGTTCATTGTGAGAAGCAAATCTCTTGTTTCAAAAAGCAGCAAATATTGTTCACTTTTGCATGTCATTCCAACTAAATAGAGTTAATAAACATCTTTCCTGCTTCTGATGTGATTTTGTGATTGTTTGCTGTGATGATAAAATGAACCGTCAATTAACGCAAAAACCATTTTTTAGTTTTGAGAAAAGAGCCTACGTATTATATAGAAGTTCCTTGATAGGAGCATATCATGACAATGAAAAAGGTCATAATTTTAATACTAATAATTGCCATGGGGATAATTCTTTACCTTGGCTGGATGCGCTTGCGTCCGTCTGATTTGCCAGAAGGATTTTCACTTGGCAACGGACGGATAGAAGCGGTTGAAATTGATGTGGCCAGCAAGATGCCAGGGCGCATATCGGCAATTTTTGTTGATGAAGGGGATTTTGTAAAAGCTGGCCAAGTCTTGGCTCAAATGGACACGGATGTGCTCAAGGCGCAGCTCCGGGAAGCTGAGGCCCAATTCAACCGTGCGCAGAGCGCAGTTGAAACAGCCACGAGCACTGTATCTCAGACAGAATTTGAGAAGGCAGCGGCTCAGTCTCTTCTAGCGCAACGCAAGGCTGAGCTAGATGCGGCAGCCAAACGTCTCAGTCGCACTGAAAAGTTGGCCGAGAAGGAGGTGCGTACAGCAGAGCAGCTCGATGACCATCAGGCGGCCTTCTTTGGCGCTGAGGCAGCCTACAATGCGGCAAAGGCAAGAGTGGAGGCCGCCAACGCTGCTATCATCACCGCTAAATCTCAGGTTGTCGGGGCGGAAGCGTCGGTTGATGCCGCCAGAGCCACCATAGAGAGGATAAAGGCTGACATCGAAGATAGCGCTCTTAAATCTCCAAGGGATGGACGTGTTCAATATCGTGTGGCTCAACAGGGTGAAGTCCTGGGAGCTGGTGGAAAAGTGTTAAACCTCATAGACCTCTCTGACGTATATATGACCTTCTTCTTGCCGACCGCGGCCGCAGGTCGTATCGGAATGGGCTCCGAGGTTCGTCTTGTTTTTGATGCTGCTCCTGAGTATGTGATTCCAGCAAGTGTTTCTTTTGTAGCCAATGTCGCACAGTTTACTCCTAAGTCCGTAGAGACGACCGAAGAGAGACAAAAACTGATGTTTCGCGTTAAGGCCAAGATTGATCCAAAACTATTGGAGCGATACGTTCACTATATCAAAACCGGGTTGCCCGGGATAGCTTATGTTCGTTTGGATCCTAACAGGCCCTGGCCGGAAAACTTGCAAACAAGAGCCCCGAATGAACAGTGACCGTTTACGTACCGCAGTTTCGGTATTGAGCAGGGAGACGATAGTTCGACTCAGTGGGGTGAGCCTTAAATATCGCACTATCAAAGCTCTTGATGATGTGACCCTTGATTTACCTTCTGGACGGCTAATAGGTTTAATTGGTCCGGACGGGGTGGGAAAGTCTAGTTTGATGGCTTTGATATCGGGGGCTCGGCAGATCCAGACAGGAAGAATTGAAGTCTTGGGGGGAGATATAGGAGATGCCAGGCATCGACGCAAAATATGTTCCCGTATTGCTTTCATGCCTCAGGGTCTGGGGAAGAATCTATATCCCACTCTATCTGTATATGAAAACGTCAATTTCTTTGGTCAACTCTTTGGCCACAACAGAGATGAACTAAATAGACGCATGTCTGTTCTACTTGACAAAACTGGTCTTGAACTGTTTGCCAATCGACCGGCGGGCAAGCTTTCTGGCGGTATGAAGCAGAAGCTTGGTCTTTGCTGCGCTCTAATTCACGATCCTGATTTACTGATATTGGATGAACCAACTACCGGAGTTGATCCCCTATCTCGAAGACAGTTCTGGGAGCTTATACATCGAATACGAGCTGAACGTCCGCTCATGAGTGTTCTAGTGGCGACAGCCTACATGGAGGAGGCCGAGAGATTCGACTGGCTAGTAGCGATGTATGATGGACACGTGCTTGATGTAGGCTCTCCGTCCTATCACATGGAAAAAACTGGCGCCCCGTCGCTGGAAGAAGCTTTTATAAAATTAATGCCAGAGGAAATTCGTGATGGGCATAGAGAAATCAAAATCCCCCGACGATCATCAGAATCTGCTCCTGTAGTCATTGAAGCCAAGGAATTGACAAAACATTTCGGTGATTTCGTGGCAGTCGATCGCGTCAATTTCCGCATCGAGCGGGCGGAAATCTTCGGTTTCTTGGGCTCTAACGGGTGCGGTAAGACCACGACGATGAAGATGTTGACAGGCCTGTTGCCTGCTAGCGAAGGACAGGCTTGGCTGTTTGGGCAGCCAGTGGACGCTCAGGACCTAGAAACTCGTCGGCGTGTAGGATACATGTCACAGGGTTTCTCTCTATACTCCGAGTTAAGTGTTCATCAGAATCTGGCGCTCCACGCAAGGTTGTTTCAAGTTCCAGAAAATGAAATCCCTGAGCGGGTTTCCAGAATGATCGAACGCTTCGGCTTGCAGCGAGCTATTAATTCATTACCAGAGTCGCTGCCATTAGGCGTGAGGCAACGCTTGTCCTTAGCGGTGGCTTTGATTCATGAACCTGAGCTACTAATTTTAGACGAGCCGACCTCGGGGGTGGACCCGGTAGCCCGAGATCATTTCTGGGAGTTATTGATACAGCTATCCCGAGTTGATAACGTTACGATATTTATTTCCACACATTTCATAAATGAGGCTCAGCGATGTGACCAAATATCCCTCATGCACGCCGGTAGAGTGCTAGTCAGCGATACCCCTGCAGCCATTACAGAGAGAGAAGGCGTATCAAAACTCGAGGAGGCTTTCATTGGCTATCTCCAAAGAGCTACGAATGAGCATTATTCGGACTCTGATAGAGAAGCAGACAAAAACCTTATGAACCTGACGCCTCCTTTGAAAGAGGAGGCCGAAGGGATAAAGGAAAAGAGCTTTTGGTCTTTACGCTTGAGACGAATGTTGAGCCTTAGTCGAAGAGAGAGCCTTGAGTTGAGTCGCGACCCGGTCAGCCTTACCCTGGCGATATTTGGCAGTCTTATTCTGATGTTTATCATGGGTTACGGAATCAGCATGGATGTTGAAGACCTAACATTTGCTGTATTAGATCGCGATCAAACCATAACCAGTCGTAATTATGTACTTAATCTTGTTGGCTCACGGTATTTCATCCAAAGACTTGCGTTAAATGATTATAAAGAACTGGACAAGCGAATGGAGTCTGGAGAGTTGAGTGTGGCCATTGAAATTCCTCCGGATTTCGGAAAGGACTTGGGACGAGGAACTCCTGTTCAGATTGGAGTATGGGTCGATGGAGCCATGCCTCAACGTGCGGAAACGGTGAGAAGTTACATTCAGGGCCTGCACGTTCAATGGCTTGCCGACAGGGCTACGCATGAGCAGGGTTCGGATGTAATGAACTCCCCTGCAACCGTAGAGACCAGGTTCAGATACAACCCCGACATAAAAAGTATCGTGTCCATGGTTCCGGGTGTTATCCCAATCCTATTGCTATTGATCCCGGCAATTCTGACAGCTCTTTCCGTAGTTCGAGAAAAGGAGTTGGGTTCTATTGTAAATCTCTATGTTACGCCCGTGAGCCGGTTTGAGTTTCTTTTGGGTAAGCAGCTCCCATATTTGGGCCTCGGAATGGCTAATTTTTTTATGCTTGTAGCCCTGGCCACGACCGTGTTCGGAGTTCCCCTGAAAGGTAGCTTTCTCACGTTAACAATTGGGGCTCTACTTTATGTAAGCTGTTCGACCGCAATGGGACTGCTGATTTCAACATTTACGAAGAGTCAAGTTGCAGCTGTATTCGGGACAGCAGTTCTAACAATTATGCCAGCTGCTCAGTTCTCAGGAATGATTGATCCCGTATCGTCCCTTCAAGGCGGCGGGGCCTTCATAGGAAAGATATACCCTACGACATATTTTCTGGTTATATCTCGAGGAGCATTCTCTAAAGGATTGGTTTTTGGAGATCTCTATCACGCGCTCGCGCCGCTAATGATAGCTATCCCTGTACTTTTTGGGCTCAGTGTTGGGCTGCTCAGGAAACAGGAGAAATAAGTGATGAGAATCAAAAACGTTTATCACCTCGGTATCAAAGAAATCCGGAGCCTCGGTCGTGATCCCATTATGATGGCCTTGATCGTTTTTGCTTTCACAGGCGCCATATTCTTTGCGGGAAAGGCGGTTCCGGAGACTCTTCAAAATGCTCCCATAGCTATTGTTGATGAAGACCGCTCTGCATTATCGGCGAGGATTATCGGCTCTTTTTATCCCCCTCATTTTTTGCCGCCCATAATAATTAACCATGCCGAAATAGATGAAAGGATGGACAAGGGTCTGGACACGTTTGCCCTGAATATACCCCCTGAGTTTCAGCGTGATGTGCTGGCTGGTCGAAGACCAACCATTCAGCTAAATGTTGACGCTACAAGGATGAGTCAGGCCTTTACGGGCAGCGGATATATTCAGTCGATAGTCTCTCAGGAGGTTCAAGATTTTGCCCAGCGATACAGGCAATATTATAGACCTCCTGTTGACCTAGCCTTGAGAATTCGATTCAACCCCAATCTTAACAAGACGTGGTTTGGCTCAGTGATGAAAGTTATCGACCAAGTCACAATGCTTGCTATAGTGTTGACAGGCGCGGCCTTAATCCGTGAGCGTGAAAGAGGGCTCATTGAGCATCTTCTCGTCATGCCCGTAACCCCCCTGGAAATAATGGTGAGCAAGATCTGGTCTATGGGAGTTGTGGTTCTGGTATCTTGCGCTTTGTCTTTGACTCTTGTGGTGCAAGGACTTTTAAAAGTCCCAATTCAGGGTTCTGTTGCACTATTCCTATGTGGAACTGGAGTTCACCTATTTGCCGCAACGGCGCTGGGTATATTTCTCGGGACTATGGCGCGTTCAATGCCTCAGCTTGGATTGCTCGTTATGTTGATTCTGCTACCCTTGCAAATGCTTTCTGGTGGAATGACTCCTAGAGAGAGTATGCCTGAATGGGTTCAGTTTGTAATGTTGGGAGCTCCAACGACACATTTTGTTATTCTTGCCCAGGGCGTACTGTATAGAGGCGCCGGGTTTAATCTGGTTTGGCCTCAGTTTGTCTACCTAGGAATAATAGGCATGGCTTTTTTTAGTATTGCTCTAGTCCGTTTTCGAAAAGCTATTTCAACAATCCAATAGATTTCAGTATGAGAGCACAAGCGACTGCCCTAATTTATTTCACCGGCAAGACGTTATTTGGAGAGTCCAACAAAAACGTATCCAACGATTTTATGACCAGGCTATTAAAATTAACCAGGGATTGGGGCCAGAGAATTGCTGTCTCGCTGAAAGTTTTGCGGTATGAGGGGTTTTCATAACATCCGGTTTGCTTTAATTTTCTGCGTCATGTTGAACTGCTTGAAAAAACAAATTTTGGTCTGAGGTTGTGATCCAGAAATGTACTTAGACTCACATTGTCACATTTTTTCAGAGCGGATAATAAGGAATGTCGCAGCCAAACAAGCGATGGTTAAGGCTTTGAAGCTGAATGTTGATGAGGCGAGGCTCGCTTTTCGACCTAAAGACTTGGATCAAAGCTCTCGAAACCACGATATTCAGGCCTGCATTATTCTCCCCACGGCAATTCCTGAGAAAGTGCTTGTCCAAAATGACCACCACTATAGAATCAGTCAAGAATATGAAAGGATAATCGCCTTTGCGACCCTGCATCCATTCATGACAAGGCTTGAGGCTGAAATACAGAGATCTTTTGACAGAGGAATAAAGGGTTTCAAGTTCTCCAGCTTTTCTCAGCGCTTCGATGTTCGATCTGCCGAGGTTGATTTCATGCTGAAAACCATACAGAGACTTGGCGAAAAAAATAACATTGTGCCCGTAGTGGTTTTTGACACTTTTTGTAAAGCTGATCTAGGTTTTGGAGCTGATTCGAACCATTTGACCACACCTGACCGACTGGCCGAAATCTATAGAAAACATGTTGGAATCAATTTTGTTGGGGCGCACATGGGAGGACTTGCCGCAGATTTCAGTGATCTGCAGAAATACCTGAAGCCTGTTCCAAATCTTTTTCTTGATACCTCAAACGCTGCGCACACCTTGGAAACGTGGCAATTTGTTGAAATTCTCAAGATACATGGTCCATCACAAATATTGTTTGGAACCGAGTGGCCTTGGTTTAAACATAATGAAGAAATACCTCTGGTCAGGTCGTTGCT
>JBFXII010000048.1:0-11738 GCA_050176095.1 Desulfomonilaceae bacterium | reverse complement strand
CGAGGACCGGCATGAACATAGTTGTCATCTCTTTAAATCCCGATATGAGGGTTCGGCTCGAAGAAATCGTTTCCGCGGCGGGCTTTTTGAGCATTTCGGTTGCAGATATTCAGACAGCGATTGTTTCTGTATCGCCTGAAAAGCCGTCTCTCATGTTAGTGGACCTGGACAGCGACAAGGCTGATCTTCCAGCGCTACGACGTTTGAAGAGGGTCCTGTCCCAATCCAAACTGATTGGATTGTCTGTTCAAAATTACCATCCTCATTTGAAGGAGGCTGTTCAAAGTGGAATTTTCACTGCTTTGGTGAAAGCGCCGTTTGAGGAAGAACTTACTTACTGGATAAACAGTTTGATGGCCTGCCCTGAGAGTTTTGAAAGTGTATCGGCTCTATCTGGCCAGACCAATTCTTGAATCGAGAGTTGATTCGGATCGAGTTTTCACCCTAACCCAAGGAGAAGTGAATGAAGAAAGTCAATGAGATCATGGACCGGCGGGAATTCATCACTGCCGGCGGACTGGTTGGCGCGGGAGCGGCTGTTGCAGGATTGGCCATTGTTAAGGACAGGCGTGGCCCAGAGGAGTCCGATCCAGCCGGTGACAGTACGGTGAGAAAGTTATCAGCCGTAACCAACCTGAAACCTCAGGCAAATGAAGATGACCATGTCAGGATGCAGCGCGAACTTGAACGGGCCATGGCCAAACCGTTGGAAAAGCGCAAGTGGATAATGGTTATTGACACGCGAAGATGCGTCGGCTGCCAGGCATGCACCATCGCCTGTATAGCTGAAAATAAGCTTCCTCCAGGAGTTGTTTATCGCCCTGTAATACAAAAGGAACTCGGGGAATACCCGAATGTGGCCCTTCACTTCTTACCTCGACCCTGCATGCAGTGTGAAAAGCCTTCATGTGTGCCGGTCTGCCCGGTTAAAGCTACATGGAAAAGGCCTGACGGAGTGGTGGTCGTAGATTATGACAAATGTATCGGATGCCGCTATTGCCTGAATGCTTGTCCGTATTCCGCCCGCACAAGCGATTTTGGCCGTGATTACACGATCTCCGAGGCCACGGGGTCCAAGGATATTAAAGGCGCGCCAATTTATGGGGCTCCTGCTCCCTGGGAAGGCTTGCCAAGCAACGAATATGGAAAGTCATGGGACCGGAAAAATCACGGATCACCTGTAGGAAACGCCAGAAAATGCCATTTCTGCCTCCATCGCCTTGAAAAAGGTTTGCTTCCTGCCTGCGTTACCACATGCATCGGCCGGGCTACCTTTTTTGGTGATTCACGTGACCCCGATAGTCTGGTCAAAGAGCTAATTACCAAGAATAACGTTCAGACTCTACTGCCGCATTGGGACAACAAGCCCAATTGCTACTACATAGTTTAGGGAAGGGAGTTGTCCATGTCTATTAACTCAGAATCAGTTCATGCGCAGCCTGTCCAGATAACCGCAACCTGGACCAAACTCCTATGGCCTCTCTGGGTTCTGCTCCTCGCAGGTGGTGTGTTCGGAATCTATCTGAGGCTGATTCACGGACATAACCTGGCCGGCTACGGATCATATGTTCCTTGGGGCCTTTGGATAGGGACCTATTTTGTTGGGGTTGGCATATCCGGTGGATCATTTGTTCTGGGAAGCCTGGGTTATCTTTTTGGAATACAGGGTTTTTCGGAGAGATCGGAACTTAGAACTGCCATTATCCTCAGCCTGGCAGGCCTCTTTCCGGCCTTTCTCGGAGTATGGCTGGATTTAGGAAGAATGGACAGAATGATGAACATCCTCATTCATCCTTCTTTTACAAGCATGATGGCGTTTAACGCATGGATGTACAATATATTCGTTGCTGTAGCCATTGTATCGTGGATCCTGAGCTTCAGCAAACAGAGTTCCTTGCTGAAACCATTCCTCATATTGGGAATTTTTCTCTCAATTCTATTCCCCAGCCAAAGCGGAGTTTTTTTCGAAGCCGTAAGAACAAATGAATTCTGGAACAGCCCTCTGCTGTCCATGTTATTTTTTGTGTCGGCCATAACGTTGGGTGGAGCTTCCCTGCTCTTTGTAAGAGCAGCCGGGGCAGCTAGAAATGCCTCTGACAATCAAACATTGAATCTTGATTCAGCGCTAAGGGTATTGAGAACCGTCACGATGTTGGGCCTGATAATCTATGTGGTTTTCGAATTTGCGGAATTCTCAATCGTCTTCTGGAACCCCGGCGCCCATTCTCCTCAGGTTGAATTCCTGCTGTTCGGGGATTACTGGTTTGTTTTCTGGGGCATACACCTCGCAATAGGCGTGTTGATACCTTTATTCTTGATGGCCACGAAAAACAGGGGACTCTGGGTTCTGGCCTCCCTTCTGGCGGTAATCGGCTTCGGCGCCGCTAGAATGTGCATACTGATCCCAGGACAGGTAATTCCTCAATTGCCCGGAATTCAGGAAGCCTTTCAGGATCCGCGGCTCTCATTTACGTATCACATAACCACCATGGAATATCTTGTCGTCCTACTGATGATCGCAGTGGGGATGGCCATCTTTTACATTGGTTCATTGATAAGTAAAAGTGTTGAGTCAGGAGTTAGCCATGGTTAAAGAGGAAGTTATGAGCAAGACCAACAAGAAAGTCACTATAGATAAGTCCAGAAGAAGCTTTCTCGCCGGAGGAGCTTTGCTCGGAGCCGGCTTGGCCGTCGCAAGCGCCTCGGACACTGAAGCAACCCAAAAACAACAATCCTCGATTATTAACAGTAGCAGACCCGATAACTTATACGATCTGGCGGACGCTTCCAACCAAATCAATACAGTATGTCTGCAGTGCAACACCGGATGTGGAATCAAGGCAAAGTTGCAGGACGGTGTAATAGTAAAAATAGATGGAAACCCATATAACCCGTGGACCATGCTACCTCAGCTCCCTTTTAAAACACCTCTGGAGAACACCGCAGCCGTTGAGGGCTCAATTTGCCCAAAAGGCCAGGCCGGCCTTCAGAGCGCTTACGATCCATATAGAATCCGTAAGGTTCTCAAAAGGGCGGGCAAGCGGGGCGAGAATAAATGGCAGTCGATATCCTTCGAGCAGGCTATTAAAGAAATCGTCGAGGGCGGGAAACTTTTCGCAACCGTTCCAGGGGAAGAAAACCGGAATGTTGAAGGGCTCAATCAGATAGCCGCCGTTCGAGACGCAAAACTTATGAAGGCCCTGTCAACTGACGCCAAGGCAATCCTGGACGAAAAAGACAAGGAAAAAAAGAAAGCTCTCGTAGAAGAATTCAAGCTGAAACATGCCTCCGAACTTGACAAAATGATTGATCCCAATCATCCGGACCTCGGACCTCGAAATAACCAGATCGTAGTGGCGTGGGGCAGGCTCAAAGGCGGGCGTTCCAACTTGTACACCAGATTTGCAGACAGTCTGGGAACAATCAACGCTCATGGTCATACTACCGTCTGCCAAGGGTCTTTGTACTTTACATGCAAAGCCATTAGCGAACAGTACGTTGATGGAAAATTTTCGGGAGGCGCCAAATTTTATTGGCAGGCTGACACTGAAAACAGCAAATTCGTATTTTTCGTTGGAGCTAATCTTTTCGAGGGTAATTACGGTCCACCTAACCGATCTGTTCGTTTGACCAAAAATCTCGTGAACGGTGAAACAAAAATAGCTGTAGCTGATCCACGATTTAGCAAGCTCGCGTCAAAAGCCTGGAAATGGCTTCCGATCAAACCTGGGACCGACGCGGCGTTGGCGTCTGCAATGATAGCCTGGATAATAGACAACAAGAGATATGACGAAAAATTCCTTGCAAACGCAAATAAAGCTGCTGCGACGGCTACCGGGGAGACGAGCTGGACGAACGCCACATGGCTTGTTGAGATAAAGGACGGCAAGCCAGGTAAGCTGGTCAGAGCGGCGGATGTTGGTTTGATTCAGCCGGAGACCAGGAAAACCAAGGATGGCAAGGAATATCAGGAAAAATTCATGATCGCTATGGTTCAGGGGGTTCCCACAGTCGTCGATCCAAACGACACTAAAACTCCTGTAATGGGCGATTTGTTTGTAGATACCAAGCTGTCCGACGGAACCCATGTCAAGAGCGGGCTACAGATCGTGCTGGAAAGTTCTAAACAAAAGACTCTCAAAGAATGGGCTGAAATTTCTGGCGTCAAAGAATCTGACATCATAGATGTGGCCAGAGAACTTACCAGTCATGGAAAAAGAGCAGCCGTTGATATTCATCGTGGACCGGCCCAGCACACAAACGGCTTTTACAATGTTCTGGGTTGGATGACCATCAACATGCTTTTAGGCAACTATGACGCCAAAGGTGGCATGGCAAAAGCCACAACTTATGACGTCCTGGGTGGCAAAAGCAAGCTTTTTGAATTGGGGAATAACCCCGGCAAAATGGGAGGGTTCGGAATAAGTTCGATCAGACATGGTGTGGATTATGAAAAGACCACACTTTTCAGTGGCTACCCGGCAAAAAGAAACTGGTATCCATTGAGCAGCGACATCTATGAGGAGATAATACCATCAATCGGAGACGGTTATCCTTATCCTGTAAAGGCCCTTTTCCTTTACATGGGCGCTCCAACTTATTCACTACCCGCCGGTCAAACCAATATCAAGATCTTATGCGATCTGGAAAAGCTGCCTCTGTTTGTCTGCAGTGACATAATAGTCGGTACTACCTCGATGTACGCTGATTATATTTTTCCAGATCTCTCCTATCTCGAACGCTGGGAATTCCAGGGAAGTCATCCCAGTATGACGTGCAAGGTTCAGCCCGTCAGGCAGCCCGCTATGGCCCCAATTCCGGAAAACTGCAGGGTTTTCGACTCCGAAATGCCAATCGCCTTCGAAAGCATGCTTCTTGGCATAGCTGAAAAGATGACTCTAAAGGGTTTTGGCGCAGATGCCTTCGGTCCTGGGCTCGATCTCAAGCACTACGATGATTTTTATATCCGAGCTGTAGCTAACCTGGGTTTCGGTGAAAAACCTGACGGGTCTGATGGCGTTCCCGATGCCGATGAAAAGGAGATGGACGCTTTTATCAAGGCCAGGAGATCCTTGCCTAAGGCTGTTTTCGATCCGGACCGATGGAAGAAGATCGCAGGAGAAAAGGTATGGCCGAAGGTCGTCTATGTCCTTAACCGGGGTGGCCGCTTCGAGGATCATGACAAGGCCTACAAAGGTTCCAGATTGGCCCACCCCTATGGCAAGCTTCTCAACATGTATCAGGAGAAGACCGCCGGCACTATTCACTCTGGAACCGGCAAAAAGAACGCCGGCTACTCCCAGTATATCCCAATAATGGACTTTCACGGCAAAGAACCTACTGAACTCAGAAAAGGGCACGATCTGGTCCTTATCACTCACAGGTCCATTGTCCACACAAAGAGCAGAACTATAACCAACCAGTGGCTGCATCCCCTGATGCCAGAAAATCACGTCCTTATCAATCCGCTGGACGCGAAGAAGTTCAACCTGATAGATGGACAAAAAGTGAAAGTTGTTAGCGCTACGAATCCTTCAGGTGATTGGGATCTGGGCGCAGGAGCAACCAAACCCATGGTGGGCTTGCTCAAGTTTACCCAGACAATGCGGCCAGGAGTTATAAGTTTTGCCCTTGGGTTCGGTCATTGGGCAACCGGAGCCACTAACATCTCCGTCGATGGCGTCACAATCAGAGGTGATTCGAAAAGGGCCACTGGCATCCATGCAAACGCGGCCATGTGGATTGATCCGGCTCTAAAGAATACCTGCATGTTGGACCCAGTGGGAGGAAGTGTGAGCTTCTATGATACTCATGTGAAGCTTGTCCCCGCAAGCTAGGTATTAAAACAGACAATCCAATGAAGGTCCCGGCGAATGATCAAACCACACTTGTGGCGCACTGATCTTTGCCGAGGCCTTTTTTAACATCATAAGCCATAGAAAGAATTAACGAACTGTCGTCATGCAGATCGTTGTCGAGTAGCGGAGCGTACCGCTCAGCATTCTTATTTCATAAAAAGAACAGGGCTTTCTTATGAAAACTCTCTCTTCTCATTCATCGAAAATTTCTATTTTTGCGTTCTTGATGACAAAACATAAATGCAAGGCATGAAAAACAGAGCCACGGGTACAAGCATTATAAGCCCCCCAATGGCGCCTACCGCCATGGGCTGCAGCATATCCCCTCCCTCCTCGATATTCAAAGCCAATGGTATGAGACCCATAATAATCGGGATGGTGGTCATCAGTCTGGGTCGTAATCTGATCTTGGCTGCCTGAATTACCGCTTCAGTTGAAGAGAGTTGTTTGAGGTTCCTCAATTCTTCCGCAAAGGTCAATAGCAGAACCCCCTCGTTCACTGTAGCTGCTATTACAACAAGCGCCCCTATTACCACAGTAGCTCCCAAGGGTATGTTTGTCAGATATAGCATGTAAATCAAACCAGCCAGACAAAGAGGAACGCAACTGAGAATCAGAGATGGTAACTTTAGACTATTAAACTGAACTGCGAGCACTACAAAAGAAAAGAAAAGCGCAAAGGCCAAAATCTTAATAGTGGTCTGCTTCATTTCCGCCATCATCAGAGCTTGTCCACCGAAGGTAATCTGGTAACCTACCGGTTTGTCAAGTTTGGCCAGGGCCTCCTTTAGCTCTGCTAGGGCTTGCCCAACCGTAACACCTGCCGCATCGCCACGAATGATTACAGATTTGACCTGATCTTCACGAACAATTTCAACTGGACCCACTGCCTGAACAACCTTTGCAACGTCACGAATACGGAGGTATCCTCCTTGAGAACTTTCTAATACCAGATTCTCAACGTCCAGTTTTGACCGGATATCCCTCTCCGGTATCACCACTCTGACATTATAGTATCTGTCCCCATCTCTGAAGCGCGTGGCAACAGTTCCCTGGATCAACGACCTGGAAGTGTTGGCAATGTCTGAAATAGATACCCCTTTTTCAGAAGCCAGTTGTCTGTCAACGCGAATTTGGTACTCAGGCTTGGTCAAATCCATTGATACATAAACATTGGTGAAATGCGCCAGCCTGTTCATTGCCGATGCGGTTGCCTGAGCCAATTCAAAAAGCTTACTCAGGTCCTGCCCCTTGATTTTTACTTCAATATCAGCTTCGCCAAGTTTTCGAATTCCCTTGACCGGCATCGGCATCACCATTGCCATGCCTCCTGGAACTCCTATTTTGGATATCTTTGGACGAAGTTTCTTGACATATTCTAGGGTGGTTATTTTTCGCTCATGATTTGGAACTAGCTGGATATCAATCTGACCTTCATTGGCAATAAGGTAAGTGTAAAGACCCCATATTTTACCACCGACCAGCGTAAAATATGACTCCACCAAAGGTTCATTTGCTATTATTTCTTCAATACTTTTAAGGATCTTGTCTGTCTCATGAACCGACGCTCCTGTTGGAAGCCGCGTCTTGATCAACACTCGACCGTCATCCATGCGAGGCAGAAATTCCGATCCTAAATTGGGCAGAGCTAACACCACCATCAGTATCACAAATATGGCGAAAATTATTGCGGACCAACTATATTTCAGCACATAGCTCAGAGCCCCTCCGTAAGCCTCAGTCACCCGCCTGAAAAACCGCTGAAAAGCTGTGTTCTCTGAATCGGCTGCAGAAGTATTTCCAAGTAACACTGAGGTCAACATTGGTGTCAGTGTTATTGCCGTAACAAGGCTTATTATTACAACTGCAGCGATAACAAGTATTAATTCCCTGAAAAGGAGGCTGACCAGACCAGGCACTATCAAGAACGGAGTAAAAATGGCTATAAAGGACAGTGTGGCAGCAATAATGGCGGGCCCGACCTCAGAGGTTGCAGTTATGGCTACATCATCTGACGAAGCCTGAGGCCTTTCATGCTTAATTCTGGTAATATTTTCTATCACAACTATTGAGTTGTCTAAAACAACTGCGATAGCGACAATTAGGCCCCCAAGTGAAAAAATGTTAAGTGAGAAACCGGCCAGTTTCATGAAACCGAAGTTTAGAATCATCGTTACTGGAAGGGCCAACGCCATTATCAGCGCCTGACGCCAACTGCCAAGAAACAGGTAAACAACCAGAATGACCAAAAACGCGCCTTCAAGAGCCGCATTCCTAACTCCAATGAGCGCCGCCTCAATGTAATCAGCCTGATTCTCGACCATCCCCAGCTTTATGCCCTCTGGAAGCGCTCGTTGCAGCTCACCTATTCTTGCGCTAACGGCCTTTGCCACCTCGACCGTGTTTGCGTCAGCCTGTTTTAGAACACTGAGTTTTACACAAGGCTTGCCTCCGAGCCTTGTTATGACTCGAACATCCTCACTTGCATCCTCGACTCTCGCCACATCTCCAACAAATACTTTCCCCTGTTCGCTCCTTGTCAAAGTGACATTCTTGATTTCCTGCAGCGATGAGTATTCCCCCGTAGTCCGTGCAATAAATTCCCTTGGCCCGGCGGTAACTCGGCCTCCAAATTGCTCTACGTTTTCATCTCGAAGACGTTTCGCAACGCCAGCGAGGGAAAGCTGGTGCTTCTCCATCGAATTAGGATCAAGATGGATGCGAATCTCTCTTCGAAGCCCACCAACTATTTCTGTTCCAGCCACTCCGGGAACAGCCATGAGCTGATCCTGCAACCAGTCCTCTGTCCACGTGCGAAGTTTTGTGAGGTCCCATGTATCTGAACTCACGGTTAACTGAACAACCGGAAGCTGGGACGGGTCAGCCTTGATTACAATTGGAGGTTCTATATCCTTGGGCAGATTCCTTGCCGCCCTTGCCATGGCTGCAAGGGCATCCTGATAGGCTATGTTAACATCTACTCCATACTGAAAATTTAAAAGTAGAGTGTACATTCCCTCTATGGCTGAAGACTCGAGATAATCCAGACCTTCGACACTCGCCATTTGTCGTTCCAGAACATCGGCGAGATTTTTGTCAATCTCCTCCGGCGTCGCTCCAGGCCAATATATGTGAATTCTTATTAGCGGATAGGTAACATCAGGCAGGAAGTTAACCGGAAGTTTGAACAGCCCGTAAAGACCCAGTACAATAAGGGCTACCGCAATTACACTTGTTGCGATCCTACGTTTTACAGCCGATTCAGTAAATTTCACTTTTTAGGAACCTTATTGGCAAGGGTTGGATTTGTCATTAAGAGTATCACCTTCCTTTTTGGGGGTGACCGCCGTTCGTATTTCAACACCGTCTTTCAGTTTTTCGTTACCTGCTACAATAATCTGTTCGTCTGGCTTCAAGCCGGAGAGTATCTGAACCTTCCCTTCAGCCTCTATGCCGGTTTCCACCTTCCGTTGCCTCGCCTTGCAATCTTCCACCACGTATGCCACGCGGATTCCCTTAGGAGTAACTATCACCGCCTCAGAAGGCACTACAACATTCTCGCTGCCTGATTTTACCGTCATCTCCAACCGCGCGAACATGCCGGGAGTAAGGGGCACATCCTTTAAAAGGCTTACCTCAACGAGTCTGGTCCTTAGGCGCCGGTCGAGTTCCGGATACATACGTGAAACCCTTCCCGCAAACGATTGGCCATGGTGTGCGTCCAACTTCACGTTTACGTCCATTTCAGAAGAGATTTCTTGACTGACCGACTCGGGAACCGCCATTCTTACAACCAGGGATTTTGGATCAAATATTTCAACCAAAACCGTCCTGGCAGCCACATAGTTTCCGTCATTGACCAGAACTTTGGAAACCACTCCGTCCCAAGGGGCCTCGATATCATAATCCTCGGAATTCTCCCTGACCTTCTCAAGCTGGGCTAAGGTTCTGGCATATTTTGCCTTGGCGTTATCGAGCTGATCTCTCGGGATCGCTCCGGTCTCAACTAGTTTCTCGATTCTGCCAAGCTCTTCCTTTTCGGTCTCCACATCCTGCTTCGCCGATTTCAGGAGAGCATCTGCAGCCTTTTTGCGTCCTATACTGAGGATCTTCTGACCGGCTCTTACCTGATCCCCCTCTCTGACCGAACAGTTCACAACGGGTCCTTCTGCAGGTGACGCCAGCTTGGCGATTCGTATCGGCTCCACTGATCCTGTCAATTCAATCGAATTTGATATGGAGCCTATGTTTGCCACTTCCGTCCTTACCAATGGTTTTGGTTTCTTTGGAACCTCGTTAACTCCGGGCTGCTTTGAGGCGCCTAGCCAGGCTATACCCCAAAACGAGAAAAAAATTGCCAAACCAGCAACTATAAGAAGTAGTCCACGCTTCATACCTTTTGTCTACCCCTCCTACATCTGGCCAGAGTTCCATTTAAGTGATGAACAAAAAATGGCTTCGTAAACCGGATGGGATTATTTATCCTATCAATATGGTAATACAACTAAAAAATTAAATCCTCGCGAAATAATTTTACTATTTCATTTAATAGGATAATACATTCTGTACGCAATGTCCATTCACTCCACAATTCATCTGAATTATAAGTGCTTCAATTCCTTATAGTTACAGCCTGACCGCCAGATCTTCAAAGGCTTATCGATAGTTTGCTAAACATAATTTGGGTTTTATGGTGAGGAGATCAGTCTCATGGCTATCTCTTCTGACCTGTAGCCATGTCAAGCTGAGCTATGGCGATGTTGTAATCTGATAAGGCTCGATAATGGGTGGTCTCGGCTTCAAGCATAGCGGATTGGGCATCAAGAACGTCGGTAATTGAACCTTTGCCTAGATCAAACTTCTGTATTTCAATCCGTACACTTTCCTTGGACTGTTCAATCGCTTTTCTTGTCGCCTCCGCCCTGCGCCTCGCAGATGAGACGTTTAGCAATGCGGTTTCCACATCCCGACGAATCTGGAGTTCGAGTTTACGTAACTGCTGTTGCAACGAAGCAAACCTTGATTCATGTTCCGATATTTGGGAACGTATCCTTCCTCCGTCAAAAATCGGGTAGTCAACCACAATTCCCATGCTCCCAACTGGCAGGGTGGAATCCGGGTTCGGCCATGGCTCCCGAAGCAGTGGTGTACTTGGAGTGGCCTGACTATCAGCTGAGCGTTTGGTTGTAATATTTAGCCTTCGAGTGTAAGCCACACCATTGTCATCGATACCCGCAGCGCTTCTCATTCCGATGGATCCATCGACAGAAACCTTGGGCCAAAGGGCTCCGGCTGAGGCCCTTACTTTTAGGGCCTGGGCATCAAGGGAGGCTCTTGCCGCCCTGTAGTCGCCTCTTTCCGAAAAAGCCATTGCCATAGCCGACCTGAGATCGAGCGGCTGCAGCCCAAGATTCAAGTTACCCTGAACTTTTACAGGATCTTGAGTCAATGGAGCGCCGATCAGGCTCGTCAACACACGGCGCTGGATTTCCATGACATTGCGTTCCCGTTCAAGCTTCTGATCCAGATCAGCGATGCGAACCTCGGTCCTTAAAACATCTACGCGTGCCGCCTTGCCCACGGACATGAGATCCTCAACACGCCTGTTGTGCTTCGTCAGGACTTCACGTGAGAAGTTTAGTGATTCAAGGACCTTTTTTTGTCCCAGAATCGTGTAGTATGCGCTGGAAATATTGAAAATGAGTTCCTCCCAGGTGCGGGCAAGCCTATCTTCTGCCGCCAAGGTGGCAAGATCCGCAGCTCCGATTTCATTTCTAATCCTTCCACCGGTAAAAAGCGGCATTCGTAGAACAATATCCACTGCAACGATTCCCGTACTGAACATTCCCGGCTCGCCATTTAGCCTTGCAGCCTGAAGCC
>JBFXII010000047.1:0-11741 GCA_050176095.1 Desulfomonilaceae bacterium | reverse complement strand
TGATCTACTCGACCGTAGTCGCTCTGAAACCACACTCACATACTCACGACTTGCCTGATCCAATTCAATCGCCAAAAAAGCTCTAAGCTTTGAAGAATTGTCAATCATTGATTACTTTTTGTTAAGAATATCGTCGAGTCGCGTACCCAGACCGAATTTCTCTTCAGCCTCGGAATATCTCTTTTGAGCTTCTGGAGTTAATTCCTGTAATTTCTTTATTCGATCTGCGTCCGCGGGGTGAGTGGACAACCAGGGCGGAATAGGCGGCTTGTTTATTTGTGCCATTCTCTCCCACAACCTAACAGCCTCTTGAGGATCATAACCAGCTTTAGCCATGTAAGTCTGCCCTATTCTATCAGCCTCAAATTCGTGCGTCCTGCTATAAGGCAGAATTACACCAACAGTCGCGCCAAAACCCAAGGCGCCAATTATGGCTTTGGTCTTGGCATCCAGTTTGCCATCGCTTGATCTGAATATCTCGGAGCCGATCGCGCTTGCGCCTTCGAGCGTAAGTTGCTGGCTCAACCTTTCTCCACCATGTCTGGCTACCGCATGCGCTACCTCATGGCCTATAATTGCAGCCAGACCAGCTTCATTCTTGGCATAAGGCAAAATCCCTTTATAAATGACTATCTTGCCGCCCGGCAAACAAAATGCGTTAGGCACATCCTTGTCAATTACTCTCACGTCCCATTCAAAACCGGGTTTGTCTGACTGGTTCGCGACTTTTATGATTCGCTTGGCGACACGCTCCACAGTTTGGTTTACTGAAGAGCTTTTTGAAATGGGTTCTTTAGCTACAATTTCACTAAAGGCTTTTGCGCCCAAAGCATTGAGCTGACTATCTGATACAAAGTTTAGTTGTTTTCTTCCGGTATGAGGAACCGTCGCGCAAGCGCAAAGCATGAATAGCGCCACACAAAATACGGTGAGCGATCTAGCAGTCAAAACCAACCTTGGATTTCATTGTGAATTTGATCAACTTTACACCATTAGTGATTCTGACCACTAAGCCATAAAAAAGGTCATCACCCATCACTAATTACTAAAAAAACCATATCCCGGAAAACCTTAATCTCAATCTGTTTGCTCAATAGGCCAGTTTCCAGTTTCCTGAAGCGTTTCACGAAGCACCTTGAGAGCTTGATTCACTACCGGCATTCCGCCATAAATACCGCACTGAAAGATCACTTCTGCTATCTCAGTCGGTTTGCAACCAACATTAAGAGCGGCATATATATGTAGTTTCAACTCCTCTAATCTCTCCAGGACTGTCAGGGCGGCAACGGTAATTAGTTGCCTTGTCGGATGCGGAATTCTCTCCCGAGCATAAACCTGGCCTGTTATGAACATCGACAGATCCTTCGCCATTCCCTTGTCAAAAGACCTCCACAAATCGAACGGACGTTCATCAGGATAGTTTTCAAAATAGAGTTTGGCAGTTGCGGCTGTCTTTTTCGTCAATTCTTCAGACATGAAACCTCCAGTTCAAGAAAAGTCTTAGTGAGATATCAATAAGATATATCAACACTTAAAAAGATATTCTGACAAGATTATTGATTTCTAGAAATTTACGCTCATGGAGTCAGTAGGCACTACAATCCGGCAATTAACTTCGAATTCTGACCCAACCCGATCGGCCACGGACTGCCATTCAGACTGGCATCGAGGCGTAGGATACGCTGCTGATGAAACAGGGCTCAACATTGGACTAGAGCACTTCGGTTTCTTGGGTATATTATTCCACAAATCTCCTTCGACAATGTCTGAAGCTGAAATGTGAGTCAAATAAACTGTCTGGGTCGGGTTCCACCTCTTTATGAATTCAATCCCACGTTGGAGACTCATATGAGAAGGTCTGTTTTCATCAGGCTCATTTAACCAGTGCGCCTGAAAAATAAGTATTGAGGAATTTTTTAGGAAGTCAGGTTCAGACGGAAGACTGACGAAATCTGATGTGTAAACTATCTTCTTGTAGGAGGCAGCGCAAACGGTTTCAATGACATATCCAACTGATCCCGGAGCAGTGCTCCCATGGTTGGTCTTGAAGGGGGTGATGATGTCGTGAAATCTCTCTACAGGTTCATTCGGGACAACGACATTTTTTTCTATAACTGATCCAATCAGGTATGAAAATCGCATCTCGATTGCTTTCCAGGTCCCTTTTGAGGCGTAAACCGGGATCGGTTTCCATTCAGAAGGGGGCACAGACCTCTTGAAAGCCAATAGCTCATCCATTCCCAAGAAGTGATCACCATGCTCATGGGTCACAAGGACCGCATCAGGTCTTTCGATGCTGTTTGCCTTCATTTGAGTAAGAAGATCCGGTCCACAATCAATCAGTATTTTGCTGGCGCATCTTAAAAAAACTGAAGAACGAGTCCTTTCTTCCTTTTTTTCTCTCATCGTCGAGCAAATTGCGCATTGACAGTTGTGCTCAGGTGTTCGCCAGGCGCTTCCCGTTCCTAGAAAAACGATTTCTCCCATTTCGCGTTTCAACCTCTCACAAACCAACAAGAACTCTCAACCACGCAAGAGCGCCCCTCAAACGTCTCATTTTGACCAGCCATTTTTAGATATTGTGAATGGATAATGATAACTTTTTAGAAGGCCTGGCCGCATCCACTCAATAGGTTAGTTGAATATACCAGGCTAATTTAAATTTCGGCCCCAGAAAACGCTATATCAACCAAGCTTCCTGCCAGAATATTGAGATTGGGATCAAAAGACGAGCCTATCACTTGCCACGATAAACGATAAGTCCATGACTCAAATCATATGGAGAGAGGGCCACCGTCACTCTGTCGCCCAATAATACCTTGATTCGAAAACGAGACATTCTTCCAGATAATTTGGTTCGAATACTTTTTCCGTCGTCTGTTTCTACCTGATACATTCCACCAGAATGAACCTTAACAACAGTTCCCTCTACCTTGACATTGTCGTCCCTACTCACCTATTTGCTAACCTCTCTTCGTATTGCGTTGTTGCGAATAATTGAACCGACCAACTTTTTATAAATCGACGGCTTGGCCGCGAATTGCCCTAGATTAACTGTTAACATCTACCACCATAAGGCCAACGTGTCAAATCATCTTAGCATAAATGTTGTTTACCCTAAGCAGGTCCTCCGGTGTGTCAACTTCTATGGAATCAAATTCCGTGATTACAACTTTAACTTTGTAACCATTCTCAAGAGCCCTGAGTTGCTCGAGCCTCTCTTTTACCTCAAGAGATCCTACAGGCAATAGAACAAACCTGTCCAAGAAATCTTTTCTATAAGCGTAAACCCCGTGGTGCTTATAATAGTCTCGCTGTATCTCACCTTCCCTATAATAAGGAATTGTAGATCTTGAGAAATACAGAGCGAACCCATCCTGGTCAAAAACCGTCTTTACAGCGTTTGGATGATCAATTTCCTCATCTCTCACTATTCTGTAAATAAGAGTGCTCATTGGAATAGAAGCATCGTTTAGTAAAGGGTTTACAACCTCATTGATCATTCTGGGTTCAAATAATGGCTGATCGCCTTGAATGTTCACAACAATATCACTTGAGTTCAGGCCAATTCTATTAGCCGCTTCCGCAATTCTATCAGTTCCACTTGGATGATCAGTGCTAGTCATAATACATTTGGCGCCATGCTTAATGACCGATTCCATGATCATTTCGGAATCCGTAGCGACGTACACATCCTCAATAGCATCGGATTCTAGCGCCCGTTCGTAAACCCTTACTATCATCGGTTTACCGCATATGTCCGCCAAAGGTTTTCCCGGGAAACGCGAAGAAGCCGCCCTAGCCGGTATAAACCCAACAACTTTTATTCCATGTTCCGGCATAAATAAAATAAAACCTTAAAGTAAAGTTTTCCCCGCTGACTCTAATACGCCACATATCTTATCTATTCCTGCCTCTGTAAGCTTAAGACTTATAGGCAACACAATCGTCCTAGACAGATACTGCTCTGTTTTTGGCAGCATATCAGAAGTATAATCAATATCGGTGTCACAAAAAGTTTCACAGAAGGGAAATGAGCCCGGCCACGCTGTGCTTTTGGAAAGTAAGTGTTCCCAGTTGTGGAAGAAATGCCAAAGGTTATTTTTAAAATATATTGCGCTAACACCAGCTGATGTTATTTTCTTGTGGAAATCCGCAGCCTTTTGCGAATCAGGCAAGAAGAAACAAACATGTGTATGACTGTCTACGCCTCCGGCTGGCAGGCTTCTCAACTGTACACCTTTCATATTAGCAAGTAGATTTCTAATCTTCTCCTGATTCTTTTTCTGAACATCGAGTATTTCCGGTAGACGTTCCAATTGGGCCAAGCCTACGGCTCCTTGCATCTCTGTCATGCGATAATTGAATCCGAGAAAGCTCCGTCCTTCCAAAGCTCGTCCCACAGCCGGATTGTGGTCGTGACCATGATCCGCATATTCCGAGGCCCGTATGTAGGTATCTTTATCATTAGTGATGACCATTCCACCTTCGCCAGTTGTGATGGTCTTGTAAAAGTCGAATGAGAACGTGCCTGCGTCTCCTAGAGACCCTACCCTTCTACCGTCTACTGAGGCGCCCAATGCTTGAGCAGTGTCTTCCAGCACCTTCAACCCATTTTTCTTAGCAATCTCTATTATCTCTCTGATCCTAGCTGGACTGCCAAGCATGTGCACCGGTATGACTGCTTTGGTCCTAGGGGTAATCTTCTTTTCAAAATCATAAGGGTCAAGATTCAGTGTGTCATCAATTTCCGCGGGTATTGGGATCGCTCCTGCCTCTATAATAGCTTCAAAAGTGGCTATAAAAGTGAATCCCTGAGTAATGACTTCGTCTCCCGGTTTAATCCCGAGGGCTGCCAAGGCAACTTTAAGAGCAGTAGAACCTGAGGTCACGGCCTGGGCATAGCCGACTCCGTTAAATGTCGCAAATTTCTCTTCAAATTCTCTGACCTTGTAAACACCTTTTCTTTCTTCCTTGAATTCATATCTAAAAAGAATGCCGGTATCAAAAACCTGATTGACTTGATCCCTCTCTTTGTCACCTATCCATTCGTAGCCAGGCATATCAAACTCCTATAAGGTCGGGCGTATAATCGCAAGCTGCCACTATTTATTCATGAATCTTCGAGATCCGTCCCTTGTCGAAATAGTCGTCTTGCAGATAATTAATAGGCCGCTTCGTAAATCGCTGTGGCCTCTTCGGATCCTAACTTGCGAGGGTTGTTTTCCACCGGCCTCGTGACCTTCAATGCGCCTTCAACAAGCATGGGAATGTCGTCCATCGGAACATTGATGTCAGAAAGTCCAGCCGGTATACCTATGTCATCGCATAATGTTCTGACAGCGTCCACCGCGGCCTCCGCAGCCCAGCGCATCGAAAGACTGTCCACCCGCTCGCCCATATTCTTGGCTATCAAAGCCATCGTCCGCTCAGCCGCAGGTAGGTTGAATTCCATGACATGTGGAATAAGGATCGCATTGGCTAGTCCGTGCGGGATCCGATAATTTCCTCCCAGTGGATAAGCAAGAGCATGGGCTGCTCCCACCCCAGCATCGGCCAACGCTAAGCCCCCAAACAAACTGCCTAATAGCATTTTCTCACGGGCACTGATATCAGAGCCTCTATAAACTGCAGTTCTCAAACTTTCCGTAATTAATCTGACCGCAGTAAAAGACAAACTTTCCGTAAATACCGTGGACGAAATGCTCGTCACTGATTCGATAGCGTGTGTGAGGGCATCCATCCCCGTTGAAGCAGTTACTTCCGGAGGCAGAGACAACGTTAATTCCGGATCCAACAATGCAGCGTCGGGAAACATTAAAACGCTGTTAATGCCGCCTTTGGCCTTGGTATGTCGGTTGGTGAATACAGCGGTGAACGTAACCTCTGAGCCAGTTCCCGCAGTGGTCGGAACCATTATGGTAGGAACACCTTTGATCTTAACAACGTTTAGGCCGATATATTCTTCGGCCTTTCCATCATTGGTCAAGAGGACAGCCGCAGCTTTAGCTGTATCCATAGCTGATCCGCCACCAAGCCCTATGACTAAATCAGCCTGAATGTCCCGTCCAATTTCCGCCGCCGCATCGGCATTGTCCAGATAAGGCTCAGGCTCTACCTTTAGACTCACTTCACCGCCTATGTTAGCATCTTTCAGACTCTTGCGAGCAGACTCCAAAATTCCGTGGCTCTGCAAGGAAGGATCCGCCACCAACAAATATTTCTTACCGCCAACACTCTTTGCCAATTCACCCAGACCAGAAATGGCGCCTATCCCCGAAAATATTCTCGTTCTAAATTGGAAACTCTTAAGCTGCTCGAACATCTGAACCTCTCTCGTATCATTGTGAGACTGAAAGCGTCCAAACCTATAACAGAAATCAATGATGTGGGCAAGTAAAGAAAACTGTTACATTTCAAGCTCTAATATGCTACAAATACAAGTTTAGACGAAATTTCGGTGAGGAGGCTAACCAAGTGCTTGAAATCCTGAGTCGTGGATTCCGGGATGCAAAACAATATCTTCAGGGAATGCGGACTCTGAATGAAGAGAATCTTGCTGAGGCCCTTAAAATTGTTAGGGTTTCATTGTTGGAAGCCGACGTTGAGTTCAATGTTGCCAGGTCATTTCTAGATCGTGTCAAAGAACAGGCTCTAGGAGAGATTGTTCAAGTTAAGGTTAAGCACAAAGACAAGAAATTAAAGGTATCTCCTGGTGATCACTTCATAAGGCTTTGTCATGATGAGTTGGCTAGGTTGATGGGCCCTGCGGACACGGCCCTTGACCTAAAAACCACCCCAATCAGCACTATAATGATGGTCGGACTTCAGGGATCCGGGAAAACTACTACGGCTGCCAAGCTCGCCAAACTTCTCATGAAGTCCGGGAAACGCCCCATGCTTGTAGCAGCGGACGTCTATCGTCCTGCGGCTGTGGATCAATTGATCACATTGGGAAAGACTTTAAATATTCCGGTTTATTCCGATAGAGGAGATAGACCTCCTCAAATATGCGAAAAGTCAATCGCGCATGCCACGAATCTTGGATGCAACGTAGCCATCTTTGACACGGCCGGGCGCTTGACCGTTGATGATGCGTTAATGGAGGAACTCAGGCTGATTCAGGAACTCACATCACCCAATAACGTATTGCTCGTATGTGATGCAATGATCGGTCAAGAGTCAGTCAATGTGGCTCGCGCCTTTAACGAGCGTATCAAATTAACAGGATTCATACTCACAAAGCTAGATGGTGACGCAAGAGGTGGCGCGGCCATATCCATAAAGGAGGCTACTGGAGTACCCATTAAATTTGTGGGTATGGGAGAAAGTCTTGACCGTCTCGAAGAATTTCGCCCTGATGGCTTGGCATCGCGGATACTTGGGTTCGGGGACGTCGTTGGGTTAGTGAGGGATTTTGAAGAAGTCGTTGACGAAAAAAGAGCCGAAGAAGACGCCATGCGGATGCTTCAAGGCGATTTCACCTTAAACGACTTTCTCAATCAGGTAAAAACCATCAAAAAGATGGGCCCACTACAGGATGTGTTGGAAAAATTACCTTTTTTCCAGGGACAGATGCCCCAACAGGCGCAGATTGATGATTACGAATTGGTTAGGGTTGAATCCATAATTAACTCTATGACTCCAAAAGAACGTAAGAATCCGGACCTCATTGACGAGAGCAGAATTGGAAGGATAGCAAAGGGATCAGGTAGAAAAGAAAAGGAAGTCAAGGACCTTCTTACCAAGTTTAAGGACATGAGAGACCTGATGAGCGCGATGGGCGGTGGAAAGATTAAAGGGCGTTTCAAAAGACTCAAAGGTCTCAAGAAAATGCTGAGTGATGGTTTCTCAGGAATTACCGGAGGCGGCCAAGCGCCTATTCCATCGCCTGAAAATCCTTTCGGATTACCTGAGATTTCAAAGAACAAGGCAGGAGTAAAAAAATCGCTCGACAAACAAAGAAAAAAGAATAAAGAGGCTCGTAAAGCGCGTAAGAAATCAAAACGATGATTTATTAGTCTCTTCCAATAGAGACTCAAAACTTTTTTGAACCACAAGGCGTCGTAACGCTTGTTAGTTTTATGAAAAATCTTTATTCTAGGAGCCTGAATTTAATTCATCGGGCACATTTCGTAACAGGAGGAAAATATGCTTTGGAAATTGATCGGGATGATCATCCTAGGGTTAGTTAGCGCAGGTCTAAGTTATTACAAGAAAAACTATTTCGTAAACCTTTTCAACGACATTCTGGGTAAGGACGAAGATGAGGACGCTGCTACACGAGTAGGCAGGGGATTCATTTATGGATTTCTTTTTCCAGTTTATTTGATGCTCCTTCTGGCCGGTCTAGGAGTTTTGATCTCATTTTTGATCGGGGCAGGGATTGTGGCTGGAATAGTATTTGTATTGGTCTGGGGCACAGAAAAACTGCTGCCTCAGAAATGGCTGGGAGGTTTCATTATTCCCCTTTTCAACAAGATAGGAATGAGGGGCGCCAAATCGGAACCAACACCCTCCTGTACCGTGCAATCTGATATTTACCCTCCTCAACAACAATAGTTGAATTTATGATAACGGCTGATTCTTAAGGCTAAGGTAAATGATAAGAAAGGCTCCATCAAGGAGCCTTTCTTATTTGTAAGCAAGATCGAACAAGGATCTCGTCTAATCAAGCTTCAAACTACTTATTCAAACAACACTATCAATTAACTTCCAGATAAAATGCTTTTTTCCATTTCCCTTATATGATCGTCCATTGTGATCATAGCTAGCCTGACTGAATCAACAAACCGTTCTTGAATCTCACCCTGTTTTGCCAGATCAGCCAGAAAGTTTATTCTCTGTTGGGTTCGTTTCTGAAGAAGCCTATAGTATTCAATTTCCTTAGGTGGAGTATATTTATCATCATAGTCATTATCCAGAAACGTAAGGCTACCTTTCTTGGGTATTTGTAAGCCAGGATATACAGGCCAATCCTCTGCTTCCATCTTTCCTCTGGCGAGGTGAACGACCATCGGCAAGGTCAATTCCTTGGGAATGTCAATTTCTTTTCCATTTGCGCCATAAAACTTGTGTGTGTTAAGTATTATGCCTACGGCCCCTCTTTTGAAGAGCTCTTCGAATCGTTCGCAATCCAGAGTTAAAGGATAAACCCTGAAAGGATTGGCAAAAGGCTCGAAAACCAGCCGGTTCATTTCGGACTCCGCTACATTTTCGGCGGAAGTCCTCATGGTTGCCAAAGACGCTCCCATTGCAACAGCCAATCTGTGATTTGAAATGAAAGTTATGGGAGGCAGCGTGGTGTCTTTCATCAAGTAGCAGACGTAATTGGGACTAGGTCCAGTGTCAGCCAAATTCAACAGCCATTCTCTACTCTTAATTGCCCGGCCGTTCCGGTTCCGGATATCGGTGGGGAAGATAACTTTTCTCCCCTCTTCATTCTCAGCAACCATCTGGTTCATAGCCGTCATCCAGAAATCTATGTCCTTTGAACCTTCCTGGGTTGCGTCAGTCTTGTCAAAAAGATTGGGTTCAAGAACAATGCTTTTCTTATGCGCCATATCAATATTGAAGGCATCGTCATGAATAACGGTGACATTCTCTCCGGACTCGGTCTTGATAGCGCCTTCATGGAATGCTGAATTGGTCAGAGATGATTTTCCCGATCCTGACAGCCCGAAAACGGCCATGGAGGTGTTACCTTCAGCCAAATGGAATTCTTTGATTCCAGCATGGCAAGCAACCATCCCCGCTCTGACTCCTATCGTCCATCCAAAAGTCAGCAGGTTTTTCTTCATTTCGCCAAAATATCTCAAACCAAGCACGGCTACTGCGTTATGCTCAGGATCTATTATTACTAATCCAATTGGGAAGTCCGGATGCTTCCAGTCCGGATCAGCTATCATGATTACGTCTGTTTCACCTTCAAGGACCACTGACTTCGAATAGGCCTCGATATATTCTGGAGTTTCATGCTGAAAATTTAAACACACATTCAACGCATTGATGGCATGACGTTCAGTGGTCAAATAGTGTACCTTGATCATACAATCGGGATCAAGCCCCATATAAGCGTTTGTATAAATGAGAGGTTTATTACCCATGTCATAGACCGCTTCACGCAGAATCGTCTCATATTTCCCTGCGTCACTTCCCATTTTGGGGACCAAGACACGAGCCTTCGCGGTCCGTCCTAGAATGGCGCCATCGTTCACAACCAGAACTTTCGCGTCCGATGGCAAACCCATCGCTTCAGCCTTATACATGGGATGGTCCGTCACGATCACTCCAGGCTGCTTCCGCGCTAGCTCGTAACATTCTCGTAAGTTGACTTTTCGGACATTATTGCCATAAAAAACCGTTTTTATTATTCCCTGAAATGAACTCGTGCGCTTAGGGTTTAACACACTCTCTGTGGCCATTCTTCCTCCTGAGGTTCTATAGGACAATTTCTTGTCATCGATCTGTTGGGCGCATTGCTGAAAACAATCCAATTACTCAAAAACGCGACCGTAAAAGGCATATGAATTCAATTTGTTATGTAATAATTATCTCCGTCGCATAGATTGTCTGATTTTTTTCATAGTCTTTCAATATAACATAATTCCCGCCAAAAAGCTAAATCTTTATTTTACAAAAAATGTAGTATTTTTCTAACTGAAGCATTCAACAGCTTCATTGAGTTGCCTTTTTACTTCAAAAAGTATACGAATAGCCACTAATGGACTGTTTGGGAGATAAGCGTTTTGTTTCTGTCCTGTCCGTAATGAGAACCAAATGTTTGTTCCAAGAATTTTTACTGACATGCTAGGCATAAATTGTCCTCAGTCGTCTTTTTTGAAGGTTGTTGAAAAATTAGGGTTCGTTTTTTTGTTGGCGATGGTTTTGATTGCCATGTCGGGATGTTCCAAGACATTCTACGGATTAATGAGAAGTCAGCCCAAAGATGTGTCAACTGAGCCACCGTCTACTTTGATCAAGCCAAAAATAGACGACAACAGTCAAAGTTCTATTTTGGCAAACAGTAACAAACAGCCTGAAAATTCTTCTTTGGATAAGAAAGTTTCAGACCGATCTAAAGTTTTGGATACATCCACCAGGTCTGAAAATTCTCAGCCACCTAGCGTTCAAAAAGAACAAGCGCCTTCTCAAGAACAGAAAATGCGACCTCCCAAGCGCCTTACAGGAACTGAACAAGGAGACTTTCCTGATGAGAAGGATCAAAAACCTGGAGATAAGCCGTCTGTTCCACTCAGAATAAGTAATCAGGCAGAGGAAGATGATCTTTCAGGCGTAGAAGTTGAAGAGAGAAACCCAAAATTTAAGAAACATGATCATTCTGAGTATGTCACAAAGATTAAGAACGCTGCGATAGATGTGGCTAACCGGGAGACTGATTCAGCTCATGTGAGGCTCTGCAAACATAATACCACTGACGAGTGGTCCTTAGGGATATATTATATTCAGGGCAAGAATTTTTATTTTCGAACTTATGCTTGGGATCCTATAGAGAATTCCTGGACTGAAACTTTTGAATCCGAGAAGAGATCCTCTGCTGGTCTAAAAAAACATTTGTCTTTTACCTCAGCGGCCAAGAAATGTTTGACCTTGAAAGGAAATTTAAGGGATTGACCAAACCTGGTCGGAGATGCATTTCAGAAGTTATGCCTGAAAACCCGTTTTCCCGTTGGATCTTGTCAGCTGCCAAAAAACTTTATCAAAAAATAGGGCGATTCTTT
>JBFXII010000046.1:0-11783 GCA_050176095.1 Desulfomonilaceae bacterium | reverse complement strand
TTTCAGGTGTCTCCTGAATTATGGAAGCCAGCTGCTTGGTCTTCATCTTCGCCAGACGATCAAAGAAAGCAGTGTAAGCGTGAAAGGTTATTCTTCGGGATTTATTACCGATCTCGCATACAAAGCCCTCCTCACTGTTAGTCAACGCCAAAGCTTTTTCGAGCAAGCCCCTCGATATGTCCGCCGTAGTGCAACTGGTAGACAATACAGAAACATATAACTCTGTCAGGGCCTTATTTAAAGTGAGTTCCCACCTGAGCTTGTCCTCGCTGAGTTGAATTTTCTCTTCCGTCCGTTTCCTACTGGTTATATCAAAAAAATTCATGAGCATTGCAGGACGACCACAATGCTCAATTCGATTTATCCAGGCTTCAAGAGTGCGGCTCTCTCCAGTACTTGAGACCGCGAGAAACTCGGCATGAACCCTGAATTCCCCACCTTCCTCAGTTGACGCAGCGAATTTTTCAAAATCAGACAGGCTTTCAGAAGCCAGAATCTTTGGAAAAGGAGCATTCAAGAGTTCATCCTGGCTGTATCCCAGTATGTCAGCAAACCGCTTATTCAAGAAAACAATATTTTTATCCTGACACAGACATGTACCACTGGGTGAATGATCAATCAGCGCCCTATATTTTTGTTCACTCTCCCTTAAAGCCTTTTCCGACTGAATCCTTTGGCCAATATCAGTCAGTGAAAATACAACTCCTTTAGACCAATCTTTTGTGTCTACTAACCTACCAGTCAACAAGCATGCTACTGAAGACCCATTTTTGTGAAGAAAGGAAGACTCGTAGCTGAATCGGTTTTCTTCTTTGAGATCTTGGATGAGCTGTTTGTTCACAACTCCAAATTCATTCTCATCCCGAAAAATGAATGACGTTTTCTTTCCTCGTATTTCATTGAAGCTCCATCCCAATATATCTGTGAATCCTTTATTGGCCCACACAAATTGATCATCGATCGACAACGTTACGCCATTCATCGAGCCGTCAAGGATGGCCAGGAGTAACTTCTGATAATCCTCTAAACGCTCCCGCTCCTTAGCCAAGACTTCTCCTCTTTCCCTCGCCTCCTCCAATCCAAAAATACATTCTTCAAGGAGCCTTGGTTCTGATTCGTCGTTGGGTCTGTGCTGATCTGTCATAATTGTGGTTCCATGGAATCGGACAATCTGAAAAAAATCAATACAGCTGAGGCTACCATGCAAGAAAGTTCTATCATCACCCCAATCAGGTTGTTTTCTGATTCAGGACCAGGATTCACAGGATTTCACGGAGCTATTCAGAATCCACTGATTTAAAAAGATCCAGGATATTGAAAACTCCAACCGCCGGAGATCCGAAGCTTGAACAAAAATGGCCTTGGTTATTAATCAAGAATGTTCATCCCCGTGTCCGGTATTTCCAATACATTTCTAGCAAGATTATATCAGCTTGAAAAGCTTTATCAAAAACCTTTTTTGTTAAGTCAAAGCAGGTTTTGTTGATTTCTGTAATGGATAAAATAAACGAGAATGTCGTTTTGCTTGGATGTAGGGAAAATTGTCTTATGAGGCAAAAGCATGAACCTAGTTGCGAATAATTGGCTCAACCAGCCTTTGCCTCATGGAATAACACCACGTAGCCTCAAAGAGCTACCTTTTCGATATACCGGCCTTGTCAATAATCTCAGGCAGCATGGTAGACCACCCTAATGGCATGAAGTGTACTCCGTTACACATTGGAGCTAGCTCTTTTACAAGCTTGGAAGTTAATTTCACACATATGTCTTTAGACTTGCTTTTTCCAGCTCTATCATATTCCTGAATCCAGTTCTCAGGAACGTTAATTCCTGAAACATTTGCATTCATGAATTTTGCCATCTTGGATGATTTGACTAGGACTATTCCCAATTGAATAGGAACCCCGAAGCCTGAAGCAATATTTATGAATCGTTCAAAGATCTTGGGATCATAAACTGCTTGCGTCTGGAAAAATTCCGCGCCAGCCTCAATTTTCTTCTCCATCTTTAATAGTTGCAAATCTAATGGCTCGAAATTAGGATTGACAACAGCCCCCAGAGCGAAATCAGGAGCCTGAGTCAACTCATGCCCCATCATGTCATGGCCCTTTTTCAAACCGTCTGCAATCTTGATCAATTGAACAGAATCAAGATCGAACACCGGCTTGGCGGCCTTGTGATCGCCAAGGCTTGTATAATCACCTGTCAACGCAAGGATGTTGTCTATCCCAAAGGAATGAGCCGTTAAAATATCTGATTGAAGCGCAATTCTGTTTCTGTCCCTGCAGGTAATCTGATAAATGGGCTCTATTCCACTTTCTTTTAATCTAACAGATGCCGGTAACGAACCAAGCCTCATCACAGCGCTTTGATTATCTGTAACGTTTACAGCATCAACACAATCCTTAACCGCCAGAGCCTCTTGCAGGCATTTAGGCTTTTCAGCATTCGGACTTGGGCGCACGGAACCTTTTACCGGTCCAACTTCACTGGTCAGAACGCTCTTTTTGATACTGAATAAATCTGTTATTTTCATAAATGCCCCCTAACCTAAAACAACGCGTCGAGGTTTGTTCATTTTGCTGTAATCTTTCGGAGCATTGTACTCCTTCAATTTGTTCACTTCTCCCAATGCCTTCATTCGCTCATAAATCATGATCCAAGCGCAGTCTCTCTCATGATCAACCTCACATTTACCATTTTGCGCGCCTCCACAAGGACCGTTTAACAAACTCTTGGCGCATTTGGTTACGGGACATATTCCCCCTGTTTCGTTCAGAACACACTCTCCACATTCCTGGCACTGCTCTAGAGCAAGTTTGTTCGCCACAACCGTGTCCATATGGCCAACTGAATCTAACCCTATCTTCACAGGCTTCAAAAAACCCATTTCTTCAAGCGCCTGCCTCGTTATTTGCGCAGCTCCACCACATCCGAGCACCAAAAAAGCATCGGTTGATCGAATTTCATCCTCATGCCCCTGAAAAGCCCCCGTAGTGTGCTGGATGTAACAGGTTCGCTCCGGAAGAAGTTGCGTCACTACCGTTTTACCAGCCGCTTCGAGTTTTTCCGACATCGACTTGATCTCTGGCTCTCCACCAGTCTTGCAAACCTTCGCGCAACCATTGCATCCAGTGACGATTACCTTTTCACAATCGTCCAGGGCTGACAGGATTTCATCCATCGGTTTGTACACAGTGCCAATCATGATTCCTCTCCTTGTTTTTCTGCTAATAAACAATGGCGAGCAAGAATTCTGAGCCTATATAGAATTCAAAAACCCGCAATATGTTCCGTTAAATAGAAACGATAACATCTTGTTTTAAGATTTCTTTTAGTGTGATTGCCGGCATTAAAAGCGTTCTTTTTCTAGTCCTTAGGTTCAAGCCAATCACCCGAGGGTTTTGTGCAATATTCATATATATAAGTATTACATGATATGAGATTAGTCAAACAAAAGTTTATATTTGATGAGTATTTTATCTCAATGCATTGTACTTAGTAATTTAGTTATTTTGCATGCGTTCGAAGAGTTTTGGCCGGAAAAATTCTTGCTCTTGATCAGACCTGTTAAACCTGTTAACTAGATCATTCAGATTTTGACCAAGATGCGGATTGAATACAGAACACGTGCGGGTGAAGTTGCTTGACAACACACAATTAGGGTTATTGATGGACGCAAAAGATAAGGCGCTACTAAACGAAATTCAGTCAAATTTCCCTGTTACTTCAAGGCCGTATCAGTCCTTGGGAGATAGACTTGAAATTGACGAAGATGAGGTCCTGAAACGAATTGCTAGGTTGCGCGAGAAGGGCATAATAAGACGAATTGGGGCTTCAATTAATTCCCGGAGGATCGGATTCGTCAGCACTCTCTTGGCAGCGAAGGCTCCGGAAAACAAGTTTGATGATTTTGTCAGGTTAGTTAATCAGTGTGAAGGAGTGACTCACAATTACTTGCGCAAACATGAATACAATGTCTGGTTCACGCTGATTTCTCCATCAGAGCAAGACAAGAAGAGAGTGATCCGAGATCTTATTGAGAAAACTGGAATAGAGATAATCGAACTCCCGGCCAAGAAAATATTCAAGATCAGGGTAGATTTTAAGTTCTAAATATATTCCAACGGGACGCCACGTTTGACGACCTCATCGAGGAGTACTTACATGTTAGCCGAACTTAGCGTGTTCCCTTTAGACAAGGGAGGTTCAAACCTGAGCCAGTTTGTGGCTCAATCACTCAAAATAATTGAAGATAGTGGACTGGCTTACGAGATTCACGCGATGGGAACCTTGATAGAAGGTCCGGCAGACCTCGTTTTTGAAGTCATTCGAAAATGTCATGATAACATGTTAAATCATTCCGACAGGGTTGTGACCTACGTTAAGATTGACGATAAAAAGGGGCGCGTTGGCGCCATTAAAGGCAAAGTAGAATCAGTGGAAAGCAGAATCGGGTATAAATTGAACAAAGGTTAGAGATCGACTTAACCCGGATATGAAATCTCAGGATTCAGAAGAAATACTTGATGTGATCAACGTGCATGACGAGGTCATTGGAAGCGCTTCAAGGCGTGAGATTCATGCTAAATGGCTTTTTCACAGGGCAGTCCACATTTTCGTCTTCGACGAAGCCGGCAACATTTATGTTCAGCGCAGGAATGATCAAAAGGATTCTCATCCATCCAAGCTTGATTCCTCGGCTGCGGGACATGTCGATTCAGGTGAAGATTATTTTGACGCTGCAAGGCGAGAATTGCTTGAGGAACTGAGCCTGCTGGACGAGATCAAGGAAGAACTGCGCTATGGTCCTGATGCGAAAACAGACAATGAAAGAGTTGTCTTGTATAGCTGCATTACCTCAGCCCAACCACAACCGAATCCTCTGGAAATAGCTTCAGGTAGGTTTTGGAACCCGCAAGATTTGGAAAAGGCCATGGCCCAGAGAGCTGACGATTTTGTGCCCGCATTTATAGTTTTGTGGAGTTTGTTCAAAAAGAAGGAAAATGAGAGCAGTAATACAAAGAGTATTTAAAGCCAGTGTTTTTGTTGACGAGAAATTGATCGCGCGTATAGGACCAGGGATGCTTGCGCTTACCGCTGTTTCAGTCTCCGACAATATGGCTGATGTGAAATGGATGGCAGACAAGTTATGTGGTTTAAGAATATTCTCTGACTCGGAGGGCCGAATGAACCTTGATTTGTCTCGCATAGGCGGCCAAATCTTGGTTGTGTCGCAATTCACACTTTACGGAGATTGCCGAAAAGGCAAAAGGCCCTCATACACAAATTCAGCCAAACCGCCAGTCGCTGAGGAACTTTATAACGCATTGATCAATGAAATTAAGCGCAAAGGGGTAGATGTAAGAAGTGGCGTGTTCGGGGCTATGATGAAAATAGAATTAATAAACGATGGACCGGTGACATTGATCGTCGATTCGCCCAGCCTGTAATATCTCGATAAGAACGTTCAAAGGACGTGTTTTTTAAGCCCCCCGCCAAGAGCGATTCAGCTCAAGTATTGTTTTTAATTCTCAGTTCAAACTGATTATCCCCATGTGAGAAATAGAATTTTCCTTCTGCTTCCTTGAAAACAATCCATCTTGCCAGTTGATAATAGGCCGGTCTACTGAACCTGGCATGAAAAGCTCCTAGTTTGACCATGACATATGGAACATTTTCCTTGCCAATCCATAGTCTATCAGGAACTAGCTGTTCTTGCGTTCCATCGTTTAACTTTATGTATATAGATCCATCCGAAGTCTGGTCAACCTGAGTGACCACAAAGGGAGCGTCATGAACAATAACGGAACATATTTCACGACCAATCTTTACAAAATAATCCCCATCCGCCTTTTTATTGAGAGCCTTGTAAAATTGCGACCGAATACCAGGATGAATAATCTCAGCTCCATTCTGGAACCATTTACCGTCCTTATCGATTTCCAACCTCAAATATTTTGTCGAATCAAAAACAAAATCATCAGGCATGCTTGAAATTTCGTTCATTTCACTTCCTGTATGGTTGACTTGCTACTTTTTATCCTCGCAAAAGATGAAACGCCTATTATTTACCATCTCTCAGCCATGTCTTTCCTTGAATGTATTTTCTTATAGGCATAGAAATTGGCCAAGACTTTTTTTACATAGAGTCTCGTCTCGAGAAATGGAATATTTTCGATGAACTCATCCTGGTCCATTTTGGCATTTCTTTTTGTCCAGTCTCGAACCTTGTTTGGGTCAGCGTTATATGACGCAATAGCTGAAACTATATTACCATTAAATGTCTTTAGATTCTGAGCTAGTATCTCGACCCCAATCGAAATATTGTTTTTGGGTTCCAGCAGATGTGAAATCAAACCAGAATAATTTTTCGATTTTAGTTTTTCGAGCTTCTGGGCAGTGGATGGAGTAACCTGCATTAAACCCACAGCCCCTGCCGGAGACACCGCCGTAGAATCGTATTTGCTCTCCTGACGCATGATGGACCATACAAGATAGGGGTCTATTGAATAAATGGCCGACTGCCGAATGGTATGCGGAAAATGTACTTTTGGATAGGCTACATTTAGAAAATCCCTCGGAGAAGTATCCGGTGGCTCATCAACGACTGATCCAAACCTGTCATAGAGAATGTCACAGGCCATTCCGTACATCTTGGAATTATGAGCTGCTGTCGCAGTTAGTAACGCTATCGACGGAGTGTCACGAACACTTTTGGGTAATGTCTTGAGGTTTGCCAGCGCTAACTGGGGCAAATCATTATCCAACAGTCTTAACGCAGCCTTAACTTCTTTTAAATTCATTTGCTGAGGGGTCAGTTTTGTTTCAGACAAATCGACTTTCTTGGACCCAGATCCCGATCCCACATCGTTAAGCTTGAGCTCTTTGGCCGCCAGAATTGCATAGTAGTCATTTCGACCCGATGGAATTAGCTGGCGATACAATGCTTCGGCGGCTGCCTTCGAACCCGCCCTGGCAAGAGACCGCGCCTCCCAGTATTTGGACGGATTCGCCAATTTGCCATTTACTGACAGTTTCCGGCACTCTGCAAACAGATCAGCGGCTTCCTTAAACTGGCTCTTTCTATACTTTATCCAGGCGAGCTTCCATTTTATGTCCGCTTTTAGTATCGGACTTCTGGTTTCAGACAAAAGTTGATTATAAAACACTTCTGCCTGAGACAGTTTACCTTTCTCGAAGTTGTGGGCCGCCATGTTAGCAACAACCCGCTTTTTCAATTTTGTCTGACCCTTATCCAGAATTTTCTTGCATGAACTTTCAAATTCTTTGTCTTTATCTAACCTCCAATAAATCAAGCTTAACAGGTAGTTAGCCTCAATTTCGTCTTCCGGTATTACCTTACCGGAAAGAAAGCTATTCAATACCTTTATGGCTTCATTATTGTCCCGGTTCTTGTATAGCGATCGAGCCAATTTCAGTTTGGTAACCCTGTCTTCAGGCTTGGTCTGTAACAGTCTTTTGTAGGATTCAGCGGCCAGGTCAAATTTCCCCGATTCAAAAAGTTTGTTTGCCCTGATATGCTCCTCATTCTCAGTAAGTATTATTGGCGATATCTTTTTTTGATTTACTAGCTCAGGTACAAGTTCATAAGCGTGTAAGCCTTCGATACTAGCAGGGTAATCCACCATTATTTTTCTTAACATTTTTTCTGCCGCAGCATGATTGCCATGCTTTATCTCCAGAATGACGAGTCTGAAAAGCAGCGGAGGCTTCTCGGAATCCGAAGCTCTGGACAACTCCACTTGAATGGTTTTTTGCGCTTCGGTCTTACCCTGCTCAACCTGAGACTCAATTAATATCGAGGTCGCCATTTCTTTATATGGAGTCGAGGGATAAAGACGCATAAATTCCTTGATTGCTGATTCAGCCGAAGCATATTTTTTTTCAGATATGTAGCTCGAGGCGGCCAGAAGATATATCACCGGACCAAAAAGGCTATCGTTGGATATAGGCTTCCAAACAGTCAACGCCTCATCCAGGCGCGAAGAGTCATAAAGCCGCTTCCCATTCTGAAATGTTTCCCCAATCGAGTCGCAATGGCCATCACGCGCTTGGATAGAAAAACAAATCATAAAAATTAATAACATAAAGATTAATTTTGATCTTCGAATCATTCCAGACAAGCCCTAAACCACATTCATCAGCAGTTATTCCTTATCATTATATCATAAAAACAAAAGCTTATATTGTAAATAGCTCCTCCGCTCTTTATTAATCGATATAACTTGCTATATCTAATCTTATAATGGCTTTGAAGAATATTCATTTTTTCGTCAATCACTTTTCCAACACTCGCCAGACGCGATCACCTTTTATCAATAAACTTACAAATCTGTTTGGTTTTACGACGATATGAACATGATGAATGAACCTCCTGCCTTCCTCTGTAAAAAGCGCAGTTCAGGACTTTATTATGGGACATCACAAAACCTTTTTGACAAACCCGACTTCATATCATACACTTTTGTAGGTTTTTAAACCCTTCAATTTTCTATTACTTCTGGAATGGTGTTCTTAATGGGTCCTGCTAGATCTAGGTCGTTGGTAAAACGGGAGGTTCACGAACTGTTGCTATTGTTCGAAATTAGCCAGATTCTTGATGAAAGTATGGATTTGAGCCAAGTGGTGAAGCCTGTATTGGAAGCCATGTCAAAGCACATGGGTATGATGAGGGGCACGATCACACTTCTCAATCGAGAATCTGGCGAGATCATGATCGAATCAGCGCACGGATTATCAGAGGCTCAGAAGGTGCGCGGTCGATACAGACCAGGGGAAGGCGTTACTGGAAAAGTTGTGGAAACGGGAGAACCCGCCGTTGTTCCTCACATCTCAGACGAGCCGTTGTTCCTTGACCGCACTGGCGCTCGTCGAGACCTGGACAAAAAAGATGTGTCTTTTATATGTGTCCCAATAAAGCTAGGAAATGAAGTAGTAGGCGCGTTAAGCGCTGACAGGCTTTTCGAAGAAGGAGTATCATTCGAAGAGGACGTTCGACTTCTCTCTATTATTGCGTCAATGATCTCACAGGCGGTCAGGTTGAGACAGTCGCTTCTTGAAGAACACCACAAACTTCTCGAAGAAAACAGCAGACTACAGAGGCAGTTAAAGGAACGATTCAGACCATCCAATATTGTTGGAAACTCTAAAAGTATGCAGCTGGTTTACGATCTGATAGCTCAAGTCTCCAAAAGTGACGCCACGGTATTGATCAGAGGTGAAAGTGGAACCGGCAAGGAGCTTGTAGCGCATGCAATTCACTTCAATAGCCATAGGGCATCGGCGTCGTTCATTAAAGTAAATTGCGGCGCCTTGCCTGAGAGCGTTGTTGAAAGTGAGCTATTCGGTCACGAACGCGGAGCGTTTACGGGAGCTATCTCGACCAGGAAAGGTAGATTCGAACTAGCCCACGGTGGCACGATATTCCTGGATGAAATCGGAGATCTGTCGCCAACAACCCAAATCAAGCTCTTGAGAGTTCTCCAGGAACGAGAATTTGAGCGAGTGGGCGGATCAGTAACAATCAAAACCGACGTCAGAATAATTACCGCCACTAATAGAGATTTGGAAGGACTTATAAAAGAAAACAAATTCCGAGAAGATCTTTATTATCGACTTAACGTCTTTCCAATACACGTCCCGCCATTGCGTGAACGAAAAACCGACATCCCATTGCTCGCAGACTACTTTGTGGAAAAATACAGCAAAGCTAATATGAAAGAAGTTCTCCGTATATCCACCCCGGCGATTGATATGCTTATGAGCTACCACTGGCCAGGTAATGTGAGAGAACTGGAAAATTGTATGGAACGCGCTGTGTTGCTCAGTTCCGACAAGGTCATACACTCCCACCACCTACCCCCGACGCTACAAACCGCGCAGGCGAGCGGAACCTCCAGCACCGGAACTCTAGACACCACTCTAGACAGCATGGAACGTGACCTATTGTTAGATGCCCTCAAATCCTCTGGCGGCAACAAGGCCAAGGCAGCTCGAGCTTTAGGCATCAGTGAACGCGTAATGGGGCTCAGGGTCAAAAAACATCAGATCGATCCACGACGTTTCCGTACCACAATGTAATAAGCTCTATAGAATATTACATTTTGGTAATTTAAACTTTTGGAGGAAAAGCTGGCGTCTTTTCCTCCAGTCTATTTATATTAATATATTTCGATAGTTACAACAACGCAACCTAATAAACCATTGTTGGCGCCTTCATTGCTCTAGAGCGTATCAACTTCAAGAGAAGCAGGTCTACACGATTTGCCCTGGATTTGAATAACTTGCGAGGGCTGAATCCTTAAGAGTTTGAACACCCAAAGGCTTATCGGAATTAAAAAATAGCAGTGGAGGTTGTATCAAATGAATCAGGCTGACAATGCATGGGTATTGGTATCATCAGCTCTTGTGTTACTCATGACACCGGGCTTGGCTATGTTCTACGGAGGGATGACCAGATCAAAAAACGTTTTATCAACAATGATGCACAGCTTCTTTGTGATGGGTTTAGCTTCTATAATATGGTTATTTTATGGCTTCAGCTTATCTTTTGCGCCTGACGCCTGGGGCGGTTTTATTGGCGGTTTGAGCTACATTGGACTCAATGGAATTGGATCTGACCTTTTCCCGGACCTCGTTGATCCGACAAAAACGATGACGATCCCTGGAACTACTTTCATGATTTTTCAGTGTATGTTCGCTATTATTACACCGGCTCTAATTTCAGGCGCTTTTGCCGAAAGAATGAAATTTAGCGCATTCGCTATATTCATGTTTCTTTGGATCACTATAGTTTACTGTCCTGTGGCTCACTGGGTTTGGGGACCCGGTGGCTGGTTAAGTGGAATGGGCGCTATGGACTTTGCTGGTGGAACTGTTGTGCACATTAACGCTGGAATAGCAGCCTTGGCCTGTGTCTTCGTATTAGGTAACAGGAAAGGTTACGGAACCACGCCCATGATCCCTCACAACCTGACACTGACCCTTCTAGGGGCTGGCCTGCTGTGGTTCGGTTGGTTCGGATTCAACGCCGGTAGCGCTCTGTCAGCAAGTGAAGGAGCTGCCATGGCATTTGTGGTAACCCACATGGCTACTGCTGCGGCTGCTTTGAGCTGGATAATGATGGAATGGATCATCAAGGGCAAACCCACCACTTTGGGTATAGCATCAGGAGCAATAGCCGGATTGGTCGCTATTACTCCCGCAGCCGGCTTCGTTGGGCCAATCTCTTCTGTTATCATCGGTGTGATAGCTGGAGCCATCTGCTATTTTGCAGTCCTGGCAAAACACAGTTTGGGATATGATGACGCTCTGGATGTCGTAGGAGTTCATTGCGTAGGTGGAATATGGGGAGCTATCGCCACGGGATTGTTCGCATCAAAAGCTATAAACGCTGCTGGAAGTGATGGGCTCTTTTTCGGCAACCCTGGGCAACTGTGGACCCAAATTGTGGCCGTCCTGGTAACCATGGTCTATTCCTTTGTAGTAACCATGATCATTCTCTATATAATCAAAGCCATCGTCGGAATAAGGGTTTCAGAGGAAGATGAGTTCGTGGGCTGTGACACATCTGAACACGGCGAGACAGCTTACAACATCTAATTCAGGAAGTGATGATTACCAATATATTGGGGATAGTGTGATCTCGCTTAAGGCAATATCAAACATATAAAAATGCTTCAAAGGGGCAACCTATGAAAAAGATCGAAGTTATAATCAAACCATTCAAACTCGATGACGTCAAGGAGGCGCTTCACTCC
>JBFXII010000045.1:0-11855 GCA_050176095.1 Desulfomonilaceae bacterium | reverse complement strand
ACAGGATCGTGGCCTCCATCAGACCCCTTCAGCATCATCTTCTCAGAATGTACGGAAGTGTCCCGGAAACTTATATGGGACAGACCCTTTTGACCAGAGAACTTCGAACCACTAGATATCCGGCTGGTATTACTACCAACCAGGTAACTAATGATCGTACAATAACCTTTAGGGCCGGCGACCCAATGAAATCAGAAATGAAGACAGCTATGTTCGGGTTTGGCTACGATCTTGATTTTCTTTTATGGCCAAACTGGATAGGCGGTTTAAATGGGGATCTGCGATACATTGACCTGAGAACGAAAATAACCGGAACCGGTTATGTCGTTCCTGCTGACCCCAACAATCCGAACGCAACAATAATATTGCCTAACACTTCTGATACCATAGCAATTGATGAATTGGTTCCATGTCTTGGGGCCCATAGCGAGGTAGTATTCCCATTCAATTTCGGTTGTGGGTCCGGATCAAGCGCAGGAGCTTTCGGTCGTATGACATACGGAGTTACACCTAATTACGTGAATTACGTGGACTTGCAAATGGGGTTGACTCTCAATTTAGCGCCTTCCTGCCGTTTCAAGCTGAACACGAAGTTTGGCTATGAACATGAAAGCATTTTCCATGACGCGCAAAACAGGAATGGGCGGGTGATGGAACTGAAACGAAATGGAATTATGTTTCGAGTGGAAGGTTTGTTCTAAAGTGGCCCGGATGACTGGTTGGGGCTTTTAGATAGGAGTGACAGGGCGCATGTCAAATATAAATGATGATAAACAACCAAGAAGGGCAGTGTTGACAGCCTTACGCTACTGTCTTGCCCTAGCCTGTGTTCTGTCGATGGCTCTGAGTGGATGCGTTATCCCGCGCCACCGAGGTGTTGTAGTCGAGCCTTTCCCCATCTCAGCCTCTATGGCCGTTACTGAACACTTCCCGGTGAGCTCATACAGATTAACAGAGGGAGACACTCTAGAGTTCATATATTTGACCAGACCGCAGAAAACAGCGACAAACTACAAACTACAGGTTAAAGACCAGATAGATATCGAATTCACATATCATCCGGAACTCAACCGAACCCTCAGAATTCGACCGGATGGAAAAATCAGTATACCCAGAAAGACTGATGTGTTGGTGGCAGGCCTAACGCCTGATCAAGCCTCAGCAATGTTAAGAGATGTTTATTCTGACCTGCTCAAAGATCCGGAGATTACGGTAACCGTCAGAGAATTTAACGCCAAGCTCGATGAGCTTCAGAAAGCCATCGCGACGGCTCCTTACGGTCAGGCCCGTGTAAGCTCCATACGCCCGGATGGTGGTCTATCATTGCCCTATATTCCTGACGTACAGGCGGCGGGACTAACCGTTCCGGAACTTACCGCAAAAGTTAACAAGGCTTATGCGGATCTCATAAGCGATATGACCGTGTCTGTCCTTCTCAAAGACGTTGTGGGCAACCTTGTCTTTGTTGATGGTGAAGTTGATAAGCCCGGCGTATTCACCATGAAGGGCCCGATGACGGTTCAAGCTGCCATAGCATTGGCCGGTGGAACCAAAGTTACGGCAGAACCGCGCACGGTTTTGGTCATGTCCAAATCCAACGACGGTCGTATAATCCCGAGAACAGTTGATTTGACGGCCATGACTGGAGCCACCGATTACACGCTTCAGAAGAACGACTTGATTTATATTCCGAAGAGCCTGATAGCTCGAGCGGATGTTTGGGTTGACCAAAACATTCGGCAACTCATCATGTTCCAGGGATGGTCACTCGGTCTGAGTGGACAATTGGGTAGAGCGACTTCACGATAAAGTCTGTGCTCGAATGAATTGACACATCTTTTTCGGTCGCCCCGACGCCGATTGAAATTAATTCAATTAGTATTAACTCCGGCTCAGGCCGGAGTTTTTTATTTCTAGATACTATTGGCTAGTCCAAAGATAGTCCCAAGACTCCACCAAGCATTTTAGGCGCCCCCGGTAGGTTTAGTTACCTGATAATTTGACCGCTGAAACCTATAGCCGAGTTTGTCTATAACTCCCCAGGCGTCGAGACACCCGTTCATTATTAACCGAAGCGTTTTCGGCCCGTCTCCACAGGTAATGTTTATCCGTTTCAACGAGTAGGCGTCAGCTCCAAGGGAATTGACCCCGTGGATAGCTGAGACCGCCCACGGATATCCCGCCTCTATTGTGGATTGCCTTGTCCTGTCTGAGAAATCGCGTTTGGTGCCGTAGGGGTAAGAAAAACCCACTGGAGCCTCATGAAGTTCTTCTTGAATTCTATTCAAAGAATGTCGTAATTCGTAATCGAGTTTTTCGGAATCTAGATCCTTCATGCTCAGATGGGAAACAGAGTGTGAGCCTATAGAAAAACCGGCCCGGTTTAAGGCTCTCAGATCTTGCCATGTAACATAAGGTCCTTTGTGGCTCTTCACCTCGTTATCGATAAACCCTGTAACCACAAAAAAGGTTGCGGTGAGATTGTATTTATCAAGAGTTTCAGCGACGAATCCCCCAAGTTCAGCGTATCCATCATCGAATGTCAATGCTACAGAACCTGCTTCGGGTTTATTCCCCTGCCTAAGTTTCCCAACCAGTTCAGACAATGAGGAAGTCCTAAACTCGTTTGCCAGTATGCGGCAATGTTCCACGAAATGTCTCCTGGTCAGGTCATGAGTGGTCTGGGGGGAATCAGTAATCTTGTGATAGGTCAGTATTCTGAAGGAATTTTTGTAGTAATCCGAATCTCTGTAGAGCGCAGCTGCCCCACTGAATTTGGAGGCGAATTCTACCGCCCATTTTAAAGCCCTTTTTACAATCCAACGAGCATCCATGTTCTAATTTTATAGCATTTCCTAAATGGGTTGATTAAAATTAAGTGACTCTAGTCAAAATGATGTTTTCCTAATTTTGAGAGAATAACTGACAGTCGCCATACAAATCCAGGTTTTTGCTTCAGTTCGGTCAATCTTTGCTGGCAAGCTGTGTTTTTCAATTTATACTGCGCTGATGACGTGGAACTTCATCGGCGTTGCTTTCCCTTAAACAAAAGGGCGGCAGGACTTAAAAAAAGGCAAGAGAATATCAAATGTGTGGAATAGTTGGATATTATGGTGATTTTGATAAGAATGCGCTCTCGAATATGAACGATATGTTGGCGCACAGAGGACCGGACGCATCAGGGCTATTTTACGCTGATGATGCGCCTGTAGGGCTTGGACATCGTAGGTTGTCCATTATAGATCTCAGTCCAGCCGGCGCTCAACCCATGTGGGACGCCGAAAAGCAATGCGTAATCACGTTTAACGGTGAAATATATAATTATCGCGAACTTAGAGAGGATCTCCTGCAAGACGGCTTCAAATTCAACAGCAAGTCCGACACGGAGATCATTCTAAATCTCTACATTCGAGACGGCCTTCAAATGCTAAATCAGCTAAATGGTATTTTTGCTTTTGGCATTTTTGACACACGCGACAAGTCTTTGCTGCTGGCGCGCGATGGGTTTGGTGTAAAGCCTCTCTATTACACGGTTACTTCCAAAGGGCTGACCTTTTCTAGTGAACTCAAAACTCTCTTACTTGAGCCTTCAGTGAACCGACGGCTAAGTCGCGAAGCTCTTCATTATTATCTGAGCTATTCATGGGCTCCCTCTCCGTGGACGATGTTGAAGGACGTCAAAAAACTCGAGCCAGGACGAGCGCTGGTTGTAAATGATAAGCGGATCGTCAAGGAGAAGGCATTTTACCAGGTTCCCACAAAGACGAATGAGATTGAATGTAATGAGGCTGAAGCCATTCAAATGGTTTATTCAGCGCTCGGAGTGGCTGTCAGACGTCAGATGGTGGCTGATGTGCCGGTTGGAGCATTTCTGTCCGGTGGGCTTGATTCAAGTTCCATTTGCGCTTTTGCAAGAAAGCATGTCCCTGATGGCAGGCTAAGATGTTTCACAATAGAGGCGCAAGGCTTTGAGGAAGAGGGTTTTGTAGACGACCTGAAGTACGCCCGGATGATGGCTTCTTATCTAGGTGTAAGTCTGGAAGTTATTCAAGCCGGCGCAAAAGAAATAAGCGATCACATGGAGAAAATGGTTTATCACATGGATGAACCATTGGCTGACACAGCCTCAATAAACACTATGATGATCGCGAAATTAGCCCGTGATAGTGGCATAACCGTTTTGTTGTCCGGGACCGGAGGAGATGACCTGTTCGCTGGATACGAGAGGCATTTGGCTCTTGAGTTGGAAAAATTGTGGGCGTGGGCTCCTGAATTATTCAGGAAACTTCTGAGTCGTATTGCCAGAGAGTTGCCCATATATTCACCAGTCATGAGGCGGCTGGCCAAAGTCTTCAGATTCGCCAACCTGACTCCCGATAAGAGAATAGCCGGTTACTTTCATCTGGCGCATCCTGACATAGAAATGTCCATCCTCAGTGAAGAATCCAAATCAGCCTTGAAAAATGAAAGATTTTCTCAACCTCTCATGAATTCACTCAAAGAGACTGATTCGAGAATGGATAGGATTGAGAGAATGCTCTACCTGGACGCCAAACATTACCTGATAGACAACAATCTGCTATACACGGATAAGATGACCATGGCCCATGGTATAGAAGCAAGAGTCCCGTTTCTTGATCCAGACCTGGCCAACATAGCCGCAAACCTGCCAAAAAGGATGAAATTCCACAATACCACCGGAAAATACATACTCAAGCAGGCCATGAAAACCGATCTGCCAATGGATATTATAGAAAGGCCGAAGACCGGTTTTGGAATTCCCATCAGGCGACTTATAAAAAATGAATTAAGGGAATCCTTTTCGGACTTGCTTTCGGAGAATAGCCTTCGATCCAGAGGTCTGTTCGATCCAAATGGAGTAAGAAAACTTTTGGAACTGGATTCTCAAGGAAAAATCGACGCAGCCAACCTGATATTCACAGTCGGTTGTGTCGAAATGTGGGCTCGTATATTTGTCGATAAGCCGATGAAACCATTATAAGAACGGATAGACGGTGAATCTGGATTCTCTAAAATATGCGTTGAAGAGGGCCTCCGGCCTAACGTTAATGGATGTTACTCAACGTATTAAACTGAAAATTAGGCGACACAATCTTCAAGCAAGTTTTCAAAAATCTCCAGAAGCATTTTCTATTTCCCGTCTTATGAATTGCCCCGAAAAATGGATTCTTGATCCCATAATCCCATCACAAATACCCAATTCACTCTCGGATTCATCCACTTCAAGATTGGGCTGGCTTAAACTTGGCGATCAATTAATCTGGAATACCCTAAAATCCAATTATCCGCTCCTTTCGGAAAAGTTGATGGAAAAGGGGTGGTCTATCCTGGACGGAAAAGTCACAATTTTTGGATGGCGTGAGCTTGATTTGGGGCAACCTCCGAAATGGTCATCGTGTTTTGACGAGGAGCACCCCGAAGATGAGTGGCCTAAGGATTTTTACTGGAGGATAAATTACAATGATCAGCCGGAGACGAAGGGTAGGGACGTAAAACTAAACTGGGAGGTAAACAGGCTGCAGTTTCTCCTGACTTTGGGGGCCTGTTACCGGTTTTCGGGCGAAGAAGTTTTCGCTCAATCGGCCAGATCTCTCTTGAAGAGTTGGTTGGAATCGATCCTCTATCCTCTGGGAACACAATGGTCTTCAAATCTTGAAGTCGCTCTGAGGGTTCTCTTACTCACACGCAGTTGTATCCTTTTCTCTGGCAGTGATGATTGGGACGAGAAGTTCCTGTTAAGGGTAATGGCATCAATCGAACTACACCTGAATCATTTGGAGAATGAACTCACGCTTCACCACACTCAGGGAAATCATTTATTGGGCGAAGCGGCTTCATTGATGCAGGTTTCGATCCTATGTCCGTTTCTCAAGAAGTCAGCGCAAAGGATAGAAAAATCATCGAAAATATTAAACGGTCTCATACCAAACCTCATTCTTCCTGATGGTATATATGCTGAACAAAGTACTTCCTACGCGAAATTCATACTCGAATTTCTCCTCCCAATTGTTATCCCCAGAGATCCGGGCTGTGACAAGCTTTCTTCAGAGGTAAAGCATCTTATTCACAAATCTCTTCATGCGCTAAACGACATATCCGATGAGCGGTGCATAGCTCCGATGATAGGCGATTCTGACTCTGGGTCGGCGCTCGGTTTTTATCTTGATGATTACTGGGACATGAGTTGGCTCTTGGTCTGCGGATCAAAAATCTTTAATGACCCTGGTTTAGCACAAAAAATAAAGGCCATGCCACCGGAGGGCATGCTTTTCCTGGGAACCGATGGCGTGGACTGCTTCAAGTCAAATTGCTCTGAAGCCCAAAAAGGTTCCGACCCCCGGACTTCTAATCCTTTGTTCTATAATTTCCCCAATGGAGGGCTTATCAAGGCTCAAAGTCAGGGTGTCAGCGTAATATTCGATGTCGGTCCATTAGGTAAATCTCCCGGTTACGAACACGGTCATTCCGATGGACTGTCAGTTCAATTGTGGATTGACGATTTCCCTGTATTGATTGATCCGGGAACCTATATCTACAATGGAAACCCCGGTTGGAGGAAATATTTCAAAGGGTCTTCTGCACACAATGTTTTTCAATTCAATGGCCTTGATCAATCTAAACCACTAGGGTCCTTTCGCTGGATTTCCTCTCCAGGCATTTCATTGTTGAAGGCTGAAGTTCTTGAAGAGCAATTCTATCTCTCAGGAACAATCACATTGGCAGGTGTGACCTGGACTAGGCATGTATTTACTTTGCCGGACGACATATTTGTAATACTTGACGATATCAGGTCTGTATCCAGGACTCAGGTCAAGATGAATCTGGTTTTTGATCCTTCATGGAGAGAATGCCAAGATAACCTTCTCTTTGATGACCAGGAAGCAAACGAGATCAGCGTCGTCTTGTTGGGGTGGGAGCCTAGTTCGACAAGGTTTTTATACGGGTCTACTCAGGAACTTGGTGGATGGTTTTCCAAACTCTACGGAAAACTCGACAAGACGCTAAATCTAAGGGCGCAATCTGAGTTTGAATCGACCCTTTTGGGCGCGACAATGATCGGAAAAAGACTGGAACTATCGCAACTAAATTCTTATAACAATCAACCGCCATTCGCAAAAAAGCCTGAATCTGACTGTATGGCACTTGATTGGTTCCAGGAGTCCTTGACAAATGTTGAGACCATTAAATCGGCCACGGAATGCAAATTGTTTAGGTTCTCAAAGGATCACGGCAAAAGGTCTAGTTAATCGAAAAGGTAGCTGTTATGAAGGTAATGCACATAATGCATCGATCAGTGCCCGGAACCAGTGGATACGCGATTCGCAGCAGAGAGATAGTGAAGAAGCAATTAGCACACGGTTTAAAGCCAATTGTAGTCACTTCGCCATCTCAGGCGCCTCTTGGGGAATTGGACTCCGAGAAATCCGAGATTATCGACGGAATAAGGTATTTCAGAAGCTGTGGCAATTGGCTCTCGGCAAGCGCCGAGGTTTATGATCCGAGCAATTTCAGATCGGCCCTGCGGGTAGCCCAGAATGTAAGGCTCGTTACAATGGTCGCATCGCTGGCCCGAAAATACAAACCTGACATCATACATAGCCACTCACCCTTCACCTGCGGGTTAGCAGGCGACACTGTGGGATCCATTCTCAGAGTACCGAGAATCTATGAAACTCGAGCCTCTTGGGAAGATTCCCATCTAAGCCGGAAAAGACTCTCCGAGAATTCAATTACCTATAGGCTCATGAAAAATTTGGAAACCTTGGCTATGAAGGGCGCCAATCTGAGAATAGCGATTTCAAAGGCTCTGAAGAAAGATATCATAGATCGGGGTTTCTCTCCCGATCAGGTTGAAATTGTGCCAAACGGTGTAAATCTCGACCAATTTGTTCCGGGGCCGGCTTCCTCAGAACTGAAAGACAGGCTTGGTCTTCAGGACAGAATTGTACTGGGATACATAGGATCCTTCTTTTATTACGAAGGTCTCGACTTGTTGATCAAGGCCATGGCCGAATTGATACCGCATTTTGATAAGGTAATGGTTTTACTGGTTGGCAGTGGAGAAGCAGAAGCGGAACTGAGATCATTGACCAAACAATTGGGAATTGACAATAGGGTGATATTTGTTGGGCGGGTTTCTCATAACGAAGTTCAGGAATATTACCGGCTTGCCGACATACTATGTCTCCCAAGAATAAAATCAAGACTCACAGATTTGGTAACTCCCCTTAAACCGGTTGAGATCATGGCTATGGAAAAACCTCTGCTGGCCAGTGATGTTGGAGGACACCTGGAAACACTTGTCGAAAATGTTAATGGAATGTTGTTCAAGGCCGATGATCTAAAGGATTTTATAGCCAAACTCACTACGCTCATTTCCAATGAACAACTTAGGATCGAATTAGGTAAAAAGGCCAGAGTATGGGTAAGCGAAAAACACGATTGGGAAATTTTTACAATAAAAAATATATCTATCTATAACAGGCTGATATCATGACACACTTTAACGATGAGCCGATCAGGGGTCTAGGAGAATTTAGATGGCAAACAAGAGTTCTGCTTCCATAAAGATAATACTGATTAACCTGATATTGATAGTCATATTGGTTGTAGTCTCATTTTATGTTTTGGAATCAATTCTGAGATCGTATGTTCCGGACACAGACCACACCGGCATGAATGAACTAGCTCCTGCGCCGTTGTACTATCGGATCAAGCCGAATTTCAAAGGAGTCCTGGAAGGAGTCCAGGTTACAATAAACTCGAATGGGTATCGTGACCGCGAGTTTATGAGGCCCATGTCACAGAAGGAGGATCTGATAGCCATCCTTGGAGATTCAATAACATTCGGTCAAGGTGTTCCCCAAGATGAGACATTTCCTGCGATTCTTGAAAAGCTGCTAAATGAATCAGAATCAGGGGGAAAAAACTTCCGGGTATGGAACCTCGGGGTTCCAGGTTACAATACCATGCAGGAATATGAAGTGTTTAAGTCATTGGTGTTGCCGGCTAAACCAACCTGGGTTTTCTTGGCGTATGTCATTAACGATGTTGAGCCGGTAAATGAGGGGGCTCTCAGGCTGATATCAGGTGAAAAAACCGAGCGTAATAAATCCTGGTTTTCTGATCAATGGGACAGGTCGATCGTGGTCCATATCGCTAAAAACAGATTAGGGGGATTTATTCGCTGGATTAAACCTGACTGGCGATTTTCATCCTATGTTGATGACGCAATAAGTCAATATGATGGCCCTGAATCTCCATGGATTGAAGTTTCCAGGACAATAATATCCATGAAAAAATCATGTGACGAAAATGGTATTCGTTTTACCCTAGTCATGATTCCGTCCATGATGGATTTCGACAACTATCCTTTTCTGAGAATCAATCAAATTGTTGAGGATTTTTGCAAGGCCAACAACATAGATTTTCTAGATGTATTGCCGTACTTCAAGGATTCAAACCCAGAACAACTCTTTGTCTCAATTATAGACCCCCACCCCAATGAGTTGGCTCAGTCAATTATCGCTCGAGCGCTAATGGATCACATCAGAGAGGCAAGAAAGTAGATGGAAGAAAAATCAAGGGTTGAATTCATCGCCTCTTCCATCTCTTATAATGAAAGCTTTGATTGTCTTTTTAAAGAAGGAAAATTCAGTTTGTATTAATTCAGCTCTGGTAGATGATATGAAGTCTACAGCTACTGGCGCCCCAACCTCGCACCACGAACAGGCGCCTATGATTTCCAGAACGTGAATTCCCAACTCTCCCTGCACCACGATATTTTCATCAACTATCTCCAGGATAAAACCAACATCCTTTACAGGTAAATAACACTCTCCTGATCCCAAGGATATCAACAGCAGCGAAATAAGCGAGAAAAAGAATATCTTGCGTTTGAAACGCAGGTAGCGATTGCTTATAAAAGAAATTTTCATTCTTTGTCAACTTTGCCGAATGTTCCCAAAACCTTATAGCCAGTGACCGCTTCCAGGTCTTTAGGGTTGTCGAAAGTGAAGTCGAAGAAGTTAGCCACGAAGATCAGACCTACGCTCAGGAAAATAGAAAAAAGAAATCCTGCAAAGACATACAGGCTTGTTCTGGGAAAAATGGGCGCTCTGGGAATCACCGGTTGAGCCAGAACTTTGACATTTACAAGTTTCTGTTTGCCTTCAACATTCTCAAGTCTGGCGGCTTCACTCTTGGCGACGAACTGCAGATACTGTTCCTTGGCGATGGTAACTTCTAGCTGCTTGGCTCTAGCCTCTTCTGACTTCTCAAGGAGCAACTGGAGTTCAGCCACTTTTTCTTTTCTGGTTTCTTCCAAGATGGCCTTCTTGGAACTGAACAGGGCAAGCTCTGAGAGCAACAAACCCTCAAAACGCTTGATCACATCGTTTAATTGTTCAGTAGCAGTCCTGTAGTCACGACTCTCAAGTGTATATAGTTCTGCGCTCTGAAGCTTACGCTGTTCAGCCTGTAGCAACTGAACAGCTGCCACATTGATTACAGTGTTCTCGCTGCCCCTTTGAAATCCAGGAGTAAGCTGGCCAGAAGGAACGGTCCCCTGCGCTATTAGGTCCATCATTGTCTTGTACTGCGTCTGATTAACATCAATATCAACTATCGAGTCATCAAGTTGTTTAATGGCGGTTATTAATTCATTTTTTTGTCTGTCCGGGAGAACTACTTTCCATTTCTTCCTGAATTCGGTTAGCTCGTTGTCAAGATTCTCATATATTTCCTTCGAGGCCAGGACCTGTTCTGCGAAAAAGGTCTCAGCCCCTGGAACAGAATATACCTGCATGTGATACGGAATGTATAAATCAAGGAGTGTCGAAAGGATTTTCTTCGCCATTACATTATCTGGGTACTTGAACGAGATATCAAGAACCTTGGACTTGGCGGAAGGGGTGACAGTAAAGGCTGCCAAAAAAGATTTGGCCGTATTTAATATTGCTTCTTTTTTTGCATCCTCGAGTGTTTGCGGTTTGGCTTCTCCATCTTCAGAAGTCAATGAAAATGACTGTTTCAGTTCACTAGAAATTGCATTCCAGAGGCCTCTAGGTCTTTGAGAGAAAATTTCGGGGGCAAGTTTTTCCACTGTCTTGACCCATAGATCAAGGCTATGAAGTATTTCCATCTCTGTGTTGATGTCAATTTCATCGACATTCAAGTTTAGTATCTGGCTTGGTCCTGATGGCCCTGAGACATTCAGAAGTGAGGTAGTGTCTCTCTTGCCTGTCAATACAACTTTAGCGGCGCTTTCATAAGTGGGAGTAGCCAGTAGGCAGCCGATGAGAACCGATAATGTCAGAAGTGGAACGATTATGTAGAGCCATCTGATTCTTCTAAAAAATATGTTTAGAACGTCACGAATGGTGAGATTTTGCTCTTCCGCCATGATTCAGCTCGACCCCTTGGATGACGACAAATGTAAGATGACGATTTCGTTGTTCGTATCGCCAGTCAGCTCGCCTCACAGCTTGCGTCCTGTATCAGACTGTCCAAGGGACGTCAAGATAAACCTTCGATTCCTGCGTCAAAAGTAACTTTTGAATAAAAAAGCTTAGGTATTCAATTTTTAATACTTATACGAGATGAGAAGCTTCAAGATAGGATTCTATGGTGTATCTAGACCTTAAATTGAGGAAATACTTGAGAATCTAATATGTCTTGTTTGTAAGTGGCTGGACTTCGTCAGGACTAAAAACCGAGGGCCCGGCTGAAAATGACCGCCTTGAACGACGCACAGAAGCCATATCGACAGCCGTCCCCAGAGCTTCGTCCACGCGCTTGAGGGCCACACTCAATCCGAGTATAAAGCACTGCAT
>JBFXII010000044.1:0-11886 GCA_050176095.1 Desulfomonilaceae bacterium | reverse complement strand
CCCCACAGCGTCTGGCATTAACCGCAGCATGATACTTTACGTCTCCAGTAATCATGACATCCGCTTTCAATTTTATCGCGTCCGCTAGGTAACCAGCGCCACTTCCAGAGGCCAAGAAGACCTTGGAAACCAGACAGTTCTTATCGTTGGTAATTAAAGTTGTCTGATCAATCGACAACTTTGCTTTTACCAGTTCATTTAAGGCGTCCAAGGAGATGAGGCTATTTAGATTTCCAAATCTAGCGCACGTGGCTCTCTCAGGAACGAAAACATGATTTAGCCCGATGAGCTGGGCCAAATAATCGTTCAGTCCGCCGGGAGCCGCATCTAGATTAGTGTGAAGGCTCATTACGTTAATATCGGATCTAATCGCAACTTTCAGGGTTTCTACGGTTAGATCTGAAGCAATAAAATTTTTTATGGGCTGAAGGATAAGAGGATGATGAGTTATGAGTAATTCGCTGGATGTTTGTTTGGCAAAAAGTAGTGTAGAGGGATTAGCGTCAAGACTAAATGCAATATTTTTGATTTCTCGCTCTAAATTGCCAACCTGAACTCCCGAGTTATCCCAGTCTTCTGAATATGAAAATGGAAATTTCCGGTTGGCGACTTCCACAATCTCAATGAGCTTTAAGCCTCTCAAATTAAGGAACTCACTTTCTCTTGAAATCTTAAATTCATTTTAATTTGAAAAAACTCCTCTTACCTGAGTTCCATTGTTCATTACGCTTATTTTTAACTCCTGCCCAACAAAGGTTTGAACAAATTTTCACGATTGGTCTAACAAACTAAGAGTTAAACGCTATTAGCTTAAAATTACTGACAAAAAAAACGGGGAGCTTTTTGATGCTCCCCGTTTGGAAGTTGAAAATTGATGATTTCAAGTCAATTGATCGCATTTTTCGTCAAATCTTTTTTGGTGGGCCCACCTGGATTCGAACCAGGGACCAACCGGTTATGAGCCGGGAGCTCTACCAGCTGAGCTATGGGCCCTTACTGATAAACTGAAACTATACCTGTATGATTTACTTCAGTCAATATTTATTTATAAACCACAAAAAAAGGAGCTATACGCTCCTCAAGCAATGCATCTAAAAATATTTCTCACGTAATATCCCATCCAAACTACGATCAATATCCCCAATAGCCCCGATAAGCTCCCTGGTAGTTTTGCCATTGATTATTTACACTACGTCTGTAAGCATCCTGACCATATGCTTCAGTATAGGGAATCACCGTCTCCTTACCTTCAACTTCCTTGACTTCGGCTAAACAAACTAAAGCCTTATCCAAAAGCGCTTTACGCTTTTTTGTGACGTTATTGATCTCCTTGTTTTTTGAGGCCTTTGCAGATCGCAGACATTGTTGCATTTCGTTAAAAATTTTGTTTTCGACAGTCAATAAGTTGCGAGTCTCTTTCCTCATTGATTTGAGAAGTTCTTCTTTCTCAGAAAGGGCATCAGAAACCTGCGCGGCGATAGTTTTTCCCTTTATCGCAGAAACCAGGGGTTTTTTTGTAATTTTTTCAACTGGAGTTTGTTCCACTAAAGTAAGCTTATCAACAACCTCCTTGACTTGCTGATAGGATTGTTCCCATTTATCTTGCAAGATCGAGCATTGCGAGTCGCTTTCCTGAGCCCACGTAGTCGATGTCATCACTAACAAACCTAGCGACAAGATCACCACCATTTTAGAACAATAACAAATTACCGATGGCTTTGGTATGGTCACTTTACAACGTCTCCTTTCGGACACACAGCCTCAAATCAGATACACTTTTCATACCTAAGACTGATATATATATTATCCTATTTATCAACAAATTTCTAGTCTATTTATGATTAACTGAATGTCTGTCTTAGATTTCCATATAAGCATTCAAATCATCACTGCTTATTGTGATTGATCAGTTTTTTGAATAGCGTCGGGCAACTTCTTCCATAATTGAAGAAACCTTTTCAGATAACATATAATTGATACCACCATGATCAAATGAGTCTCTTACTAACTCCAGAAAAGTATCAAAACCGCCTTCGCTCTCAAGTATGATCTTAGCATTACGCGCTTCCTGAGGCGTATATTCTCCGTCGGTATTTTCCGCCACCTGGGCAAATGTTTCTCTAAACTCTTTTTTCCCTCCCCAGAAAACTACCACATTATCCATATATTCTAGCATTTCCTTTATTTCTCTAATCAATTCCTCTCGACTGGCATTTTCTAAATCCATTGAGGCCTCCTCATAAGGTCTTTTATTTTTCTCATATTTTACAAGCAAGAATTAGGGAGCCAAATTATTGCAATTAAGGTAAACTTCAAAAACCAACATTAACTCTAGTTCTCTGACTGACAATTTCAGTTTCAAAAACGTATGGGTAAGTCCTTAATTTCTTTAAGGTCCTGATCTCTAAGGGTTTTTGTTAAACTCTCTTCCCATCTGAAAAACCTTTTGGCGATACTTTCCACTTTATCTAAAGACTGGGCTATTTCCGAGGCTAGATATTTGTCACGATTTTTTTGGGCTTCCTGAAGTTTTTCCTTGAGATGATTGAGTAATTTTCGAGCCTGCTCTGGAGTTTCAACGTAGATGCTCGGATCATAGCGTGAGCCGCGTCGTTCTTTCGGGTTCCATCTAGACCTTATATCGTTGACATGTTCTCTTAACATCCTAATTAATGTCCCATTTCTGTACAAGCAATTGTTACCTCAAATTTCATAAAAACAATTGCTCGCGTTCTGATCAATACAAACCTTTTGAATTTTAAAGCAGGAAACCGCAAAAAACAAGACCGTTGAACGCTGGTTCAGATTACGAGCTCTTTTTGATCAGTCTGAAAACTATCTTTTATGGATTACTTTGTGAGAATCAAATAATGATCGCTCTACAATACAAAAAATGTGGTTGGTCTGGAAGCAACAACTTTCTATATCTTGCATCTGCGCAAGGGCTTGTGATAATGTTCTAATTACTATGAACGTGTGGGCAAAGATGAAAATGGCCAGAATATTTAGTATTGTTATTCTTGCATTGGTTATCGGGCTTGGGACGCCTGTAACTCCTGATGCTGGTGAGATATGGATCAAATGCCATATCACCTGTAGATGTGCTTTGGATAACACCGTTGGCAATTTTTCATTCAATATCCCGGTAGACACATCGCCGGACATAGGATTTGACGCCGATCTGGCTTGCAAGCGATATGGATACCATGTTTGTTATGACGGATGTAATGGCCTTAAATTTACGTACACCTATCAAGTAGTCGCCCCATAAAAATACATTTCTAAAACAGACTCCAATTCTTATCAGTTATTGCTTCAATGATGACGTAGTTGATTTGCCAGAGAATCTGTTACCCAAGAGTATCAATGCGCAGGATACCAGTAAGAGGGCTCCGCATATTGATGCCGCCACTGTCTTTCCCGCCAAATATAATAAAACTACTAGTATTGCGCTTGTGAGGACAACTGGAAGAGCTACCCAATTACTTGAAAGGATCTTTATAAGCATTTTCTAGTATTTCGTGAAATTCAAGCCAGTGCTCCTGATTCAGGCTCACGGACTTTGGCATTTCTCAATTGCGAGATACGTGATCGGCGTTCTTGGATTTTCTCAAAATGTTTAGATATTGAGAATAATCAAGTTTCTTAAAGGTTTCCAAGGCCAGATCAATTTCCTTCTGAGCCTGTTCAAATCTACCTAGCTTTTCAAGAACTTTAGCCTTTTCAGTCATCAAGGCAGCGGAGGACCTATCAAAATAATTTAGTGAATCTGTGAATTTTTGAGCTTTGGAATACATTTTTGCCAAATTATAAAAGGCCATAGATTCATCCGATGTGTTACTTGTGGAGCGCGCTAGCCAGAGAATTTTGAAATTTTCCATTGCCGGTTCTACATCCAAACCTATTTTGCCAGCAAGAGAGCGAGATTTGGATTCAAGGATTTTTTCGGTTTCCTTGTTACCAGTGTTCAGAGTAGATAACGCTCTGGTGTAGTCCTCCAGGGCCTGAGCCGCATTGCCAAGTTTTTCGTTTATTAGGCCTCGCTGATTAAATGTTATTTCTTCATTTTGTCTGAAAGCAATCTTTTCTCTGAAGGCCACTGATATGTTCAATACGTTCAAGGCCTTTTCGTATTGATCTGTCTTTGAATATTTTTCAGCCAATTTTTCCAAAACGACGATCATTTGTTTTTCGTTACCAGCTTTCCTTAATCTTCGAAGCTCATTTAAATCGTCTTCAATAGATTTTTTGGAAGCCCTTTGTTCACTACGAGAATGCTCTGGTTTTGTTAACTTTTCTTGTTTCCCAAAAAACTCACTGTCCTTCATTTTTACAGCAGCAACGGCCTCTACTCCCATGGACGGAGTGTCTCTCATGATTGAAGAGCTATTTTTAATTCCCTTGTTCGAGTCTTGTGGAAGCAATTGATCCGGACCAAGTTGGGATTCGACTGTTTTTGAACGTGCCGAAACCTCTGCGACAGATGAGGTTTTCACAGATTCCTTTTGTGTCTGTGGTTTTGTTTGAGTTCCCCATGATACTGGACCACGTCCTATAGAATCCATTTTATCCAGGGAAGCTGGCTGCTTTTGGTTCGATTCACTTTTTTTAATCTGTTGAGACCCTGACGGTACAGGCTTTTCATCTTTATGATCGATTTTCTTTTGGCCTTGGTTAATTTTTTCCGTGTTTAAAGCCAGGACAGTAGGTTTTTGATTTTCTAAATGAGTCTTGCTGGCCGACGGAGCTTTTTCCTCTTGGGTTGTCTTCTTGCTAACGTCCTCATTAGCTAGGTGACTAGTCTTCGATTCATTTTTTACTATCCTACGACCAGCTGACGTCGCAGTTTGGATAGCTTTCGCATAGGTGGCTCGCGCCTGTTCTTCAAAACCCGAAGCTTTTTTAATGTTGCCCGACTCTATCAAGGCAAGAGCCAATTCGTCATATGCCTTCAGACCGCTAAAAATTTTTAACGACTGATCGCAGTTATCTATAGCTTTGATATTTTCACCCATCGAGCTGTAAAGCCTGCAAAGATAGAGTTGACACCAAGCCACAGCCAACGCGTTTCTATTTCTTTTCTCTAGCTGACGTGCATCTTCAAACCTGATGAGAGCTTTATGCGGATCTGATTTTTCAATAAAATCCAGGCCTTGTTTGAAAATCTCTCTAGCTGGATTTGAAAAAGACTTCAACGCTGAAGCCAATCCAGATTTTTCTATTTCCTTAATATTTTCAATAGTTGGAGCTACAGCTTGAGATTCGGAGTCATCGGGAACAGCTCTAGGTGTTGAACTGGGTGTTGCGAGAACTATTTCTCTCTTGGAGGTTGGCAAAGCTGTGTAAGTTTTTTTGTTTTTATCTGCGCCCTTAGATTTTGTTTCCTGCGAATTCGTCTGCTCAACTTTTTTTGATAAATTGCCTGTTGAATCAGAAATCAGTTTTTCGAGAGATAATATTTTTTTTTCTAGTTGTGAGACTACGTCTGGTTCTCTGATTAGGCCCATGGCGACCTGATACATTTTGAGAGCTTTTTCCCGGTCACCTATTTCTTCTAGCGATTCCCCCATAAATAAAAATGAACGATAATCCAGCGGCCTGAAGGATACAGCCACATCGAAATCCCTCAAGGCCGAGCGATGATCACCCTTACTAGCCCTAGCGATTCCCATGTTCGTATAAATCTTGCCCTCAATCCCTCCGAATTTCAAAGCTTCATTAAAATCTAACAACGCTTCGTCATATTTGCCTTGCTGAAGGTAAATCACTCCTCGATTGTTCAATGCGTTTGTATAGTCTGGTTTAAGCTCTAAGGCTTTATTGTAATCCGACAAAGCGCTTTCTAGATTACCCAATCGTTTGTGAGCGACACCTCTATCATTGTAGAAACGATAATCGTCAGGCTTTTCCTGGATAGCCTTAGTAAAAAAATCTATGGCTTCCTGAAAATTTCCGGTTTTCATTGCTAGCAATCCCGAATTGTAATGATCGGCATTAGCTCCAACGGCATTCGATCCTAATAAAAGACAAGGCGCTACGATTACCGCTACAATCACGAAAACCGTTAAAAATTTCATAAACATGTCCTCAACTTAAAAAATTCCCAGGCATTACACCAAAACCACTAATCTCCTGACAGGCAGTTGGACAAAATCAGTCTTTTTGAGTTCGAACAGGCCCTGAAATTGATCCAAATTCGACTATTGGTCTTTGTCATGCCCTAATCCGAACTGGCCCAATACATCTCTCACAAAAAAAGAGATCTCATCGAGCACTGCTGGCACATGGTCAGAAAACGAAGCTTGTTTTATAGCTCCATAAACATTTCTGTTTGCATTTTCCACAACCTTATTTGATGGGTCGGGCACTCCAGAGACATCGTACCTCTCAAACCCTACGGCCATTGCGGTGCCTAGAGCCATCAACAAAATTAATAGGCATACAGCTACAGTCTTACAGATGTATCTCATCCTAATCCTCCGCACGTTGCAACTAAAACATCTGACTTTATATGAATATTATATCATAAGTCTCTGAAAAAGGATAGTGTTGTGGTTCAGTTAATGATTTAGGGAAAGATTAGGTAACCGTTTTACAGTTTAATTAATCGATGCATTAGATCCGGGGCTCATTCAAAAATAGGCAGGTTGTGATAAGAAAAATCTTGCTCTCACGGGATCCGATTTTGTGTTGAGCGCCTAGGTCTCAAAAATGGCCTGGCGCTCCCTTAACTATCGTAATCCATCTTCTTTCTTGGCGTCTTCCTTTTTCAGTCCTCCTATTCTAGGCAACGGTCGTCCAGAATCGGTAACCACCAAAGCGACTACTATTTCATCGCCTTTTGGCGAGTCTTGAACTCTTACCGGCATTGCGTCAAAATGTGATCTGACAAAAGCTGCATCTTTATAGTGGATCGGGACGTCAATTTCGGTTCCAGGAACACCCATCTTTTTTGCAGACGGGATTATGGCCTTGCCGCCTGAAAGAGCATTTCGGAAAGGACTCCCCAATTTTGGATGTAGAATAGCCGCTGCATGCTCAAGTTCTCCATGAGCTCCAACTATAGCAGCCTTCCCGTAGCTTTCAGCTTGTTCAGGCTTAATTCCTAAGGCTTTTACCGCCATTTCCGCAAGTAAGCCTCCTAATTGCTCCCCCGTGTCAATGAGTTCCTCCAAATTTGGTTGGAAAATTCCCGCGAAAGGATTTTTTATAACTGCTATCGCAGCAGCTCTTCTTGTCGGAGGATTAACTTGTTGACCCATTTCAGACCGGGTCTCTTCTACAATTGTCACAATTTTTCGAATATTCATCGATTCATTCTCCTAAATTTTTGGATGATGTTTCAAACACTGCTGTAGCCAATGATTTAATGCCCCCTTGCGCTTTGATCTTTTTAAAACATAAGCAAACGGGAAAAATTCACATGGATGTATTCAGAGGTTCCAAACGAGTCATCAAATCACCGATGGCCTGAAACTTATCGCAAACTCTAATAAATGCTCCAACAATGGCGTCGTTCTTTATCAACTCTTCGGCCCTCATGAGTCCTTTTGAAATGGCTTCTTCGATCTCATTACCATCAAGACTGTCGAAATTTAGTGTTACTTCCAAGTCTTTTATATCGCTGTCGGGGTCCAAATTTCCTGCATGTGTTTTCTTTATTTTGGGACTGTCTATTGAAGTATGATTGGCAATTTCTGTAGCTGCTGCGTCAGCCACTGAAGACTTTTTTGCGAAGACTACTGCTGCCGATGCTATTCCTCGCGTTAAACTCCTGCCTCCTAGACCACTCGTGCAAACTCCACCTAAATTGTCCGAACTTTCAATCGTTAACTTAAATTGTGCCAATCTTGATTTCAAATCCGACCGAATCCCCACAGTAACCGGCGCTTCCTCCAATATCCGTAAGGCAATATCACCCCCGTTGTTCACGATGATCTTCGTGGCTCCCAAATCAGCCAGATAGTCGGCAGTGGCGTCTGCTATGGATCCAGCTACCGCCGCCATTGGGGTCAAATCCAAGGATTTGACTACCCTACAGGCTTTCCACATTTTTTTCACAACCTCGGAAGATGGCTCTTCTTTAATTAAGACTGCGGGAATATTCAATTTGTCTCTATCTCTTGCCACCTCACTCAAAAATTCTATTGCCTTTATAGCCGCTTGCTGCTCCCACTGTGGGACTCGCCTTCCATTCACTGAGGCGTCAATAAACATTCTCATCGGTCCACACTCGATAAGAACCGTGTCATCACCTAGCAAAATGATATCTTTTTTCCAGGTCGTCAGATTTCAAACCTTTTTGACAAAGGGTTTTATGGCTTCTTCATGTCCACCCATCTCAATATAATCTTCCAAAGTCATTGTATATTCAATAGGACAGACTGTCGCCGGTGTTGGAACCCAGGTGAATGCCCCCTGCATGATTTTTTCCACATCCACCATGAAGTTGATACCTCCACCTGGCAAAACAAAAGCAGAAGCCCCACCAACCGTAAGTCTCACTTTGTTCTTGTGTACAGCTTGAGTCAGTTTTATAGGGTATCTTGTAACCCCAGCTCGCGCGCTTCCCCCAGAACCACCGCAATATATCCCTGAAACCCTAGACTTTTCGCAACTATCAGACAAGTCTTTTACTGCTTTTGCTGCCTGTTCTGTCAGATCAATCTCGATAAGTTTCCCATCCTGGTCGACTTCGAACATCGCGGCTTTTCGTCCGGTAGTCTCTGTGATAAGAATCCGTAACCCTAGTCTTGCTACATCCATGTCTATAGAAGCAATAATTTCCTGAGGTCTGCTAATAGAAGTTCCACCCCAACCATCACCATGGTCACCAAAATATCTGCCAGGAGTGCTCCTACGAAATTTTAGCTTAACTCCTGAGGGCCGAGCGCCCACATACTGTCCAGCCGCATGCTCACTAAACAGACCCGTCAAATGGGAATCAAGAACTATGGTTTCGTCAGCCACGTCCTTAAAAACATGAGCAAAAAGTCCAAGAGTAGCGCTGCCACATCCAACTCGCATAATCTCATCGAGCTGACCATCTATTACAGGGGCTGCCCCTATCTGAGCTGTAATTTCACTGCCCTTTTCAACCCTCAGTTTGACGCTTTGCCTGTTTGTAAGATCAGTGATCAATTTGGCTATTGTCATGCCATCGGGACCCGTTAGCAGGTTTACTCCCCCTAATGACAATATCTTGGATCCATATTCTTCAGTAGTTAAATGTCCTACTCGCTTCTTTTTGAAGAAAATACCAGCGCCTTCTGTGCCTATAGTCAGATCGGTATCGATTTTGAGCTTTAAACCCGAGTAGCTCAGAGGAGCTTCTGTTACAACCGTTACTACGTCTACGCCATCGATATTTGACTGGACGATGTTTGGGGCAGGTTTACAGTCCGGATAGGTGGTGCCCGAACCTATTGCGGTGATTAGTGGCTTGCGAATTTCAGGTCGCCAATCCTCGCCGACTATGTGTTGGACATCATCAAAAGTCTGCAGAGGTATTACTCTTTCTAGCATTTCACCAGTGTTACGATAGCGTTGGCATGCTCCAGTAAAACCAAACTTGATTTTGCAACGCACCGGACATGATTCACACGTTATGTATGAGTAGTCGGGAAACTCCTCAGAATATAGGGCGGATTCGCTGCAAACCCTAGCGCATGCGCCACAATCACAACATGAATCCCAGATAGTGGCTTTTCGCTTCTTGATCGTTATGCTACCCTGAGGACAGACAGAAACACAGTGACCGCAACCTTTACATTTATCTGCGTGAACTTTCATTTGAGCCCATTCTTTCCTTAACCTTAAACGCCTCAGGAGGATATTTTAGCTTTTCGCGCAGCAGGTGGCGTGTTTCTGCTAATGTTGACTTTTATTTCCCCCTCGATGATAACCATTGAAACACCTGGCACATCCCCTGATTTAATAGCATCCAGAGCTGTCTTGCCTACTGAACCCATAGGCGCATCCATAATTGTCAAATCCGCAGGATAGCCTTCCCCAACAAAACCGCAATTCAGTTTGAAAACTTTGGCGGTATTCCCGGTGGCCATACAAATAGCTTTTTCCGGTTCCAGTGGAGTCAAGGATGAGGCTGTGCTTATAACTCTGAGAATGCCTAATGGAACGATCCCGGTCCCCGAAGGAGCATCATTACCAATTATATATCTGTGTAATGCATTGTGTCTTATTCCTAAATTTACTGCGTCTACCAGCGATTTCATGTTCCCACAATGAACCAGCTCTAATGCATAAGCTGTCTGAGTCACCAATTTCTCTATCTCTTCAATGGATACTGAAGTCGGCCCCCCGTTTACATGGCAGGCTACATGTGGATCTACTGATATGACCTGATCCGCGGTTACAGTATCGCTACCAGGTATTGATGTGCCGCCGGTATGCATCAAGACTGTCATTCCGTACTTCTTGGCCCATTGAACCATGGGGACAGCGTCTTGAGCAAATTTGACCGACCCCAATCCTATCTCACCCACAATTCGAACGCCTTCTCGGCTCATTTCCTCGAAATCGCTCTCTTTAAGTCCCTTTTCAAGTATAAGTGCCCCACCAATTACCTTGGCTCCACCTGGTCGAAAATTTGAAAAAGCTTTTGCAGCCAGAATGGCCAAGGCTTTTGTCCCCGCAGGATCTTTGGGTCGTCCTTGGAGATGGACTTCTCCAGCAGAAATTATTGTCGTTACACCACCATGAGTCTCACTTTCCAGAAAACCGATCTGGTGTTGACGAGGTGAATAATCACCAAGCACAACATGGCAATGTGAATCAATTAGTCCCGGGGTTACAGTGCTTTGTCCAGCATCTATGGTGGTTTCAACCGACTCTTTGACTAATTCATGAGAAGATCCTATAGCCGCTATCTTGCCATCCTGAATTAGTATTGCATCACCTTTTATGATCGGATTGGTGATATCACCAGTGACGATCGTACCAATATTCTTTATAAGCTTGGCAGTCATCATAGCTCCTTGAATGGTATTTTTGGTTTTTAGAAGACTTTTAATTTAAGATTCTTTTGATAAGACACAGGCCGCCATGACCCTCTCGAGGTTCGCAGGCAACTTGTAGATACGAACTCCCAGAGCATCAGCGATAGCGTTCATAATGGCCGGAGCTGTTGGGATCAAGGCAGGTTCACCAACCCCTTTTGCCCCAAAAGGTCCTGTAGGTTCAAATTCCTCCACTATTATGGGCACTATCTGAGGCACGTCGGCGCAGGTTGGGATATGATAGTCTTTCAGTGACTCTGTTTTGCTAGGAAAAAATTCTTCCATTAGAGCAAAGCCCAGTCCCATTACCACGCCACCATAAATTTGACCTCGAACATTTTCAGGGTTAATTGCCTTGCCTACGTCATGGGCCGCCACCACTTTCAATACTTCGACTTCTCCTGTAAGAGTGTCGACCATCACCTCGGCCACATGGCTAGCATATGCATAAGCGCCATAAGGCTTCCCGGATCCAGTCTCAGAATCTAATGGTGTGGTATCCGGATCAAAGAAACCCTGCCATTTTAAAGGAACTCCCGTACGGCTCATTATCGTGGCCAACTGTTCAAAAGTGACCCCATTTTGTTCATTTTCTCTATCAAAGATAGAATAGTTTTTTATCTCAAGCCGTTGCCTAGGTATTTTGAGTTTGTTCGCCGCATGTGTGACGAGAACATCCTTCAACTTTTTTGTCGCGTCTAAAATAGCATTACCGGATATGTAAGTCTGACGGCTTGCCGAGGTTGCTCCCGCTGAAGTTGTCCTGCCTGTATCGGCTATTACCAGTTTGATAGTCGATGGGTCTAAATTAAGTTCCTGAGCTGCTATTTGAGCTAAAACCGTTGAAGATCCTTGACCTATGTCAGCA
>JBFXII010000043.1:0-11897 GCA_050176095.1 Desulfomonilaceae bacterium | reverse complement strand
CATAAACTTGAAAGATACAGCTATTAACTTCATGGCTCTGTCAGGGCACAAGTTACATGCGGTCAAGGGAATAGGAGCGCTATACTTGAAAAAGGGAACGAGATTCCAACCGTTTATTATTGGAGGACATCAAGAGAATGACAGACGCGCTGGAACTGAGAACGTGCCGGGCATCGTAGGTCTTGGTAAGGCCGCTGAACTTGCAAAACAAAATTTGGAGGAAGAAAGTTCCAGAGTCCGGTCTCTAAGGGATAGATTGCAGGAAGGCATACTGAATTCAGTTCAGTTCGCCAGAATCAATGGTTCCTTAAACGATCGACTGCCCAATACCCTGAATATAGGTTTTGAATTCGTCGAGGGCGAGTCTATTCTCCTAAAACTCGACGAACTAGGAATATGCGCCTCATCTGGTTCGGCTTGCACCTCAGGATCTCTTGAACCATCACATGTGTTAAGGGCTATGGGAGTTCCATTTACCTGTGTGCATGGCTCGATAAGATTTTCTCTGTCAAGATACAACACACAAGAAGAAATTGATTTCGTAACATCTCAGATGTCAGTGATAATAAATTCCTTGAGAGCTATGTCACCATTTGGGCAAGACAAAATCAGCTCAGCGTGTATAGTTCAGTAACTGCGGAAAAGGATTTGCTGCCTTTTTAAGCAGGTATGACCATCGCCAATTAGACGATGGTCATTGTGTTTACTCCACGCCGCCGACGTCAAATAAAATTTCCGTCCACGGCCGGTGAGTCACTAGTGCTGGATAGCTTTTGCAACCCCCACACCAGTATTTTGTCTCACATAGAGTTCGTCAAATGCATCCTCTTCTTTCTTGCTTCGGAAAATCAAGGCAAAGATGATGGCGGCTAAAAATCCCACTGGAATGGATACGATTCCCGGGTTGTTCAATGGGAACCATGGTTTGTCTAATCCCATGGATGATGTTCCATCCTTGTTCTCTCGATACTGAGTTTTGGCTTTAGCCAATTCAGCCTTTTCCTGTTCCGTTAGAACCGCTCCCCCTTTTTCCTTTGCTTCAAGAGCGGTAACTATTTTCTGAGCTCCTGCAGCCACGACCTTCGGGTAAATCATGTTGGGTGAAACCAACACTAGTCCAATTGAAACAATAGTTCCAATTAGTAAACCGGCTACTATGCCAGCAGTGTTGAATCTTCTCCAGAACAAGGAGAGCACGACAACCGGCAGGTTGCCAGATGATGCTACCGCGAAGGCTAGGGCAACCAAATGTGCCACGTTTTGTCTTTCCGCCGCGATCCCAATGACAACTGCCACAAATCCCACAATAAGCGAAGTGATTCGCGCTGCCCTAATCTGCTGGCTCTGATCTGCATGACCACCTTTGATTATATTAACATAAATATCGTGCGATATAGCTGCGGAAGCCGCTAAAACAAGTCCGGAAACAACAGCCAAAATGGTGGCAAATGCGACTGCGCACAAAAACGCCAGCAGAAAATCACCCAGAAACGGGGCTATTTGATTGCCAAGCATTTGAGCCAGCAACAGGTTAGCCATGTTACCACCCTTGTCTACAGCGTAAATAATCTGAGGTGAGACATTAATGGCTGAACCGAAGCCTAGAAGGGTGGTCAGAATATAAAAAGTTCCTATGATGAACATCGCTATGATAACTGATTTTCTAGCAGCCTGAGCAGTGGGAACCGTGAAGAACCGCATCAGGATGTGAGGCATGCCTGCCGTACCTAGAACCAATGCCATACCCAGAGATATTTGGTCCCAGACGTCTTTTAGAAGCAATCCAGGCTCCAAAAATCGCTGTCCATAATCAAACCCTTCTTTGGGAATTGCGTCTTTGAGCAACTGGATCTGAACCCATTCCTTGATCTGAGGGTTTGTGGCTACATCTGAGAAGAATTGGACAGGGTTGAATCCGGCTTTTGCGGCAACCATCACGCACAGAACCGTTGCTCCGGTCATCAACAGACCGGCCTTGATAATCTGAACCCAGGTCGTAGCGATCATTCCTCCAAAAACGACATAGATGATCATCAGAGCCCCTACACCGCTAATGGCGAACTTAAAAGGAATTCCGATCAAAAGCTCCATCAATTTGCCAGCTCCAACCATCTGAGCGGTTAGGTAGAATGTTGAAACAGCTACGGTAGATATGGCCGCCGCCGCTCGAACCGGCTTAGGGTTCGACCTGAATGACAGGATGTCTCCCATCGTAAATTTTCCGGCGTTTCTACATGGTTCAGCAACGATAAGAAGGACCGTGACGTATGCCACAAGCCAACCAACGGAATACATGAATCCATCATAACCATAGAGGGAAATTAGACCCGCAATCCCCAGGAAGGATGCGGCAGACATATAGTCCCCTGCGATGGCCCAGCCGTTTTGTGTTCCGGTGATTGCCCCACGAGCAGCATAAAAATCGGCGGTAGTTTTCGTCCTGCTGGCTGCCCAGACAACTACACCGAGAGTTATAGCAATGATCACCAGGAACATTGCGATGGTTATTGTCCTGTTGGCTTCCACTTTGGTCGGGACCGCAGCTTTGGCCTGAGCCGTAATCGCAGACGCTAGAGCCCCCTCAGGGCCCGCGACAGATACGTTAGGGGCAAATGACATCATTACCACGCCCAATAAGAGGGCTAGCGCTATCAAAAGTGCAAATCTTCTCATGCTCCTAGTCCTCCTCATCTTAATTTAAGTTCATCAATGAGTTCATTGGTGAGTCGATCTGAAACCCTATTGGCCCAGGACGCGTAGTAAATGGCAATTGCCCAGGATACAAAAAATTGCGACAAAGCGAATAAGTAGCCAATATTTATATTCCCAATAACCTTGATTCCAAAGAAGCCGGGGGAAGCTCCAGCACCTATGGGAAGCAAAAAATAGTACACAGTCGAGAAAATCCACCATCCGAAAAGAAAAGCCGTTTTCCTTTTATGAATCTCAATAAATTTGGGATTCCTTGCAATAGCAGCCCAATCTTCCTGTTTCTGTGCCACGGCGAATTACTCCTTCCTGGGAATGGTTTCAAAGGATGTCATTGCATCCTTTGGTTTAGCCAGACTTTTCTACTCATTACAAAGCGAGGCCACAGTTCTATCGCTTATCCCCAAGTTCACTTGGCCACGCCGATATTTCAAAAAAAATAGAGTTGAAAAAGTTGTCGAGACGAGTTTACCCACCAAGAATTTTACGCGTTGCAACTAATCATAAGCAGTTTGTTCGGTGGCGAACGACCGTTAATTGTTACCAACATGTATTTTCGATCAAAAATCTCTAAAGAATACGATTGGAAGTCATTAATCCGACCCATAAAAGACTTCAGAAGTTCACACGTAGTTTTAAAGAATTGATCAAATAAAAAAAGAAAACGTCTTTGAATATCTAGAATGAGGAAACTCGAATACAAATGGGCTGAAAAATCTTGGCTAGTTAGGAATGGATTTGGATTCGACGGGAACGTGTGGTGGATTCTAACTCCAGATTGAAGAGAGCTTTTGAACTGGACCCTTTTGAAGAGAACCTGTTGACTCACTGGAGAATCTCCCACGGCGGTTTCTGTTATGCTGGTAGGCTCAGTCGATCCACCAACTGGATTCTTATTCAGTTTGTCGATATCTATCTACGGTTTTGCTGTTCTTGTTTACTAAAATTATGTGAAAAAGAGATGTTTTCCTTACATATATCTAAATGTGTGTCCTGCTGCCTTTCAAAAATTTTGCCTACCCCTCAAAGTTAAAATTATATGGACCTTGATGTCAACTCAAAACTTTCATCTCCATGGCTTTAAGAACTTAACTTATTGATAATAGTACTTAATAAGTTTGTTTCATGAACTGGGTGTCTAACAGAAGCAGATATTAGAAAATACTTGCCAACCATAAGCAAAAGTCTTAAAGATAAAATTCTCCGAGCGGAACTCGGCGCTTCTCTGAAGCCTTAATCAGTATATATAGGTTTATTTTTATCAAACGATGAGATTGCGAGTAAGCGCTCCCACGTATTTTCTTATCAATTTTACTTTGTCTTAAGTCCATTGTTCTTTTTGAAATATTCAGTCCCTGTGTACGATTGGTTGCGCGTTGAAGATTGCAATGTGTTTGGGGTTTTCACGAGGACAGATTGTGGAACGCAGGCCCCAAGAATTGTGGTCACCTAAATTGGCTTGAGGCAACAAATCGATCTGATCATATACAGACTTGAGTGGTTGTATTTACGGGCATTACGTTTTCTAACTGTTTCTTAAAACCATTTCACGGGGGTGAAAATGAATTACCTTGAGGCTTACAGGGAATCTTTGGAGAGTCCGGAAACCTTTTGGGGTAGGGCTGCAAATGACATTTCTTGGGACAGAAAATGGGATGAGGTGGTCGATGTCTCAAACCTTCCTTTCGTAAAGTGGTTCAAGGGAGCTAAACTAAACACCTGCTACAACGCCATCGATAGGCACGTCGAAGCTGGTCTGGGTAGCCAGGTTGCTGTGATCTATGACAGTCCGGTCACACAGACTATTTCGAAAATTTCGTATAGTGAACTTCAGGCGCGAGTGGCTAAGGTAGCTGGGGCATTAAAGTCTCTCAATGTTTCCAAAGGCGATACCGTATTGATCTATATGCCCATGATTCCCGAAGCCCTTGTTTCCATGTTGGCATGTGCGCGCTTGGGGGCCATCCACTCTGTTGTATTTGGAGGCTTTGCCCCTCGAGAACTTGCAGTTCGAATCGACGATGCAATGCCTAAGGTAATACTATCAGCTTCATGCGGCATAGAAGTGAAGCGTGTGATACCTTACAAGCCATTGTTGGACGAAGCCATCGAATTGTCAAATCACAAACCCGAGAAGTGTATTATTTATCAACGAAACATGGCTGTGGCTCCTCTGAATCCTGGTCGAGATCTTAACTGGGAGGAATTGGAAGCGGCAGCTGATCCTACGGACTGCGTTTCTGTTGAAGCAACGGATCCATTGTACATTCTGTATACTTCTGGAACAACCGGCAAGCCCAAAGGAGTTGTCAGAGACAACGGAGGGCATGCGGTAGCCCTCCGCTGGAGCATGAAGCACATCTATGGCATAGGTCCTGGAGAAGTGTATTGGGCGGCCTCAGATGTCGGTTGGGTAGTTGGGCATTCTTACATTGTTTATGCGCCACTGTTTACCGGCGCCACTACAATCCTCTACGAAGGCAAGCCGGTTGGAACACCTGATCCAGGAGCATTCTGGCGCGTAATATCAGAACACAAAGTAAAGGCCCTTTTCACTGCCCCTACGGCTATCAGGGCTATAAAGAGGGAAGATCCCAATGGTGTTTTTATGAAAAATTACGACCTCTCATCCTTTGAAACCCTCTTCCTGGCAGGTGAACGGACTGATCCCGATACTTATTTTTGGGCGACCAATTTGCTTAATCGTCCGGTAATTGATCACTGGTGGCAAACCGAAACCGCGTGGGCAATAGCCGGAAATTTCAGGGGACTGGAATTCTTTGAAATTAAACCGGGTTCAGCTACAAAACCAATGCCCGGGTATGATCTCAAGATACTCGACGCATCGGATGGCAGGGAGCTTGGGCCTAATGAGAACGGAGTCATTTGTGTGAAGCTTCCTCTGCCTCCTGCAAATCTTCCAACCCTGTGGAACGACGACAAACGCTTTGTTGAGTCGTATATGAGTCCTTTTCCGGGATATTACCTAACCGGTGACGGTGGCTACATTGATGAAGATGGCTATGTCTTTGTCATGGGCAGAATCGACGATGTGATCAATGTTGCTGGACACAGGCTTTCCACAGGCGGCATGGAGGAAGTCCTTGCAAAACACCCTGCTGTAGCCGAATGCGCTGTTGTAGGAGCGTATGACAACCTCAAGGGTCAGACGCCTCTGGGATTTGTGGTGCTTAAAGCAGGAGTCTCTCAGGACAGGGATGAAATAATCAAAGAGCTTATCCAGATGGTAAGAAATGAGATAGGAGCAGTGGCCTCCTTCAAAAAGGCTGTTATTGTCGACCGGTTGCCCAAGACAAGATCAGGCAAGGTGTTGAGAGGAACCATGCGTAAAATCGCGGATGGCGAAGAATATTCAGTTCCTTCTACTATCGATGATCCGGCAATTCTCAATGAAATTGGAGACGCCTTAAAGACAATAGGTTACGCTGTCGAATAACCTTGATCAGACGGTAGGATGGCATTACTTTGAGAGATTAATAGATCTCTCAAGGTGACGCATCCGTTCATCCTGAGTTTATGGGCCAAATAAATGAACAGATAGGCGGTCTGAATCGCGTCCTCAAGCGCATCGTGTTTTTCAAATAGAGGCAAGTTATATTTAATCGCCAGTTTGTTTAGATTGAACGACTGCTCTACAGGGTCATCCGAATAAGAGTGACGCCGCTTGTAGTCTTCGAGGGATTGCGAGAGTTTGAGGGTATCAAGCCATGTGTTGCCTAAAGTCGCTCCAAAATGTTTTCTACAAGCTTTTCCCAGAAAAGTCAGGTCAATCTTCAGAAAATGGCCTACCAATACCGCCCCATGGCAGTATTCAATAAACTTGGGGAGGCTATCCTCTAACGGAGGGGCTTTCTCAATTTGTTGAGGAGTAATTCTATGAATAAGTGTGCTGTTCTTCGGTAACGGTTTGGATGGTCGAGCATAACAGAAAAAACTGCCTCCTATCATGATTCTCAAATTCTTTACTCTCACAGCTCCGATGGAAACTACTTCGCTGGTTCGGGGGTCCAGGCCCGTCAATTCAGTGTCTAACACGACATATTCGTATTCATCAAAAGGGTTGTCCTTGTCGAACGTCTTAAAATAACGTCGATTATTCTTGATCAATTCATGTCTATTAAGACCGAGCCATTCGAGAAGTTTTTTCAATTTAATTACTCGTCATTCTAAAACACGAAATTCGTTCTTGAGGTAGCCCTGGATTCTGTTTATTACTTCAAATGCGTCTTTGAGATTGTGTTTTTCCCGATCAGTGAGTTCGCTGGGGTCAATGTAGTTGTCCGGTTGTTTGCCTTCTTCAATCATTCTCAACTGATGGACAAGCCTTATCTGCATCTGAAACTCATACGCTTCTCTAGTTTCAGAGTATAACTCATTAGGAATAAAACTATTTTCTCCCAGCATTCTTATCCTGTCCAAGGTGTTGGTTTGGCGCAGTCCGTGTCTGAGAGCCAGTACGCGAGCGAAATCAACGAATGGGACCAAACCCCTGGTCTTCAGATCTAATCGATTTTTATATTTGCCATCTTTTTCAACCAGAAAATTCTTGAAAAAGGATAATGGGGATTTTGTTGATATGCAGTCTCGGGCCAAATGCATGAGAAAAATGCCCCTGTTCGGCGCTTGATTTACAATATAGTCTCTAAGTTTATCGGCTAGACTCTTTTCTCCATACCCACCTCTAAAGTCAAAAAAGATTGTAGCGTGTAAAACTGCCTGGGGCTCGGGAGCATTCATCCAATTGTCGAAATAATTTCGCCAAACAGCATACGGCTTTCTCCATTTTGGATTTGATGCCATGATCTCCCCCTTGCACAACGGATAACCACACGCTGCAAGATGCTTGATGGCCATATTTCCAAACCGCCTGAAATAGAGTTTGGCGTCTTTAACGTAATCCCATCCCTCTGGCGGTGTCTCGTAAATCAAAGCGTTATCTTGATCAGTTTTGAATGTTTGTTCCCTACGTCCTTCACTACCCATTGTTAACCAACAAAACGGGTAGGGCGCTGGACCAAGCTCCTGATCCAAAAGATAGATCACTCTGCTAACAATGTGATCATTTAAAATTGATATCATCCTGGTGACGTCGTTTGCCTTGGCGCCTTCCAGAATTAATGAGCGGACAATAAACGGCATTTTCCTGGAAAGGGGATACAATCCCTCAATCATTTTCTGGGCAACTATTTCCCTATAGAGTGAAATTGGTGAATCACCTTGATCTACCATAATGTCATGCGCAGATATTACTCCTGTTATTCCGTCAGGTCCTGAAACAGCCAGGTGATGTGTCTGCGAATGCATCATTTCAACAAGGGCGTCGAAGCAGATTGATTCTTCCGAAATAGTTTTAACTGGGGCCGACATTATATTTCCGACAGACACTGAAGGATCAACACCTTTAGCGACGACCTTGTTTCTTAAATCATTATCTGTAATTATGCCTACCACCTCTCCCGTAGTATCAACAACTAAAAGAGATCCAATTTTGTCTTGAGACATTTTTTCAGCAGCCTTTTGAATAGAATCAGCTGCAACGATGGTTTCCATGGATCGCTTAATGACATCTTTGATGGGCGCATTGAAAAGTCTAAGTCCATCTTCAGAGCGAGGTCTAAGTTTCTCACTTCTGATCTGTTCATAAACCTGGCCGATGGAATCTCTTGAGAGTCGCTCCCACAAGTGAGCGGCGAAGTTAGGCCTTTCGCGAATCAGATCCATGAAAGTGTCGCGGTCAAGCAGATAACAAAAAGTGTCCTCAATAGCCGTCACATCAAAAATCGATTTGCCGCCGCTGATTATTGACAAAGTTCCAAAATAGTCTGTTTCCTCTCTCATGTCTTTTAATTGACGTCCTTCAGCTGGATCGTCAGCCTCGATCCTGACCCCACCCTTTTGGATGAAATAAACATTTTTCACCTCAGAAACGCCCTGTTCAAGAATTCTAGCGCCTCGAGGAAAGAAATCCAGAATGATCCGACCTGCTATTTTTCTGAGAGTGATGTTTTCGAGTTCATTGAATGGGACCACTCTTTTTAGGAAATGAACCACTGCAATGGGATCAGCAAAATGTAACTCTGAATTCTGGCTCATTTGATCTCCTAAGATTGTAAATTATTTCAAAATCAGCAAATGTTTTAGTCAATGAGTCTTCTTCTAACAACATCCGCTGCCCTGTTCATGATTGAAAATGTTTCTTTCAACATCGACCGCTCAAGGTTTGACAAATCGCAAACTGCAACAAAGTTGTTCAAAGGAACTCCAGCCTCAATCTGTTTCAACTGGTTCATGATTAACATTTGGACGTTAAATTCATACGCCGTTGAAACGTCCTGAATAGTGGCCGAGCTAAATATTCCACTATCCGATAGGCTTCGTAAGCGAGCTAGTGTGTTAGTTTCAGTTATTCCATAATTAAAAGCCATCAGGCGCGCAAAGTTCACAAACGGCTCAACCAATTTAGCCTGTATGTCAATCCCGGGGAAAGAAGATCCATCAACTTCAACTGCATTGTCTCTAAAGAATGTCACAGGAGAAAAACCATTCACAAAATCACTAGCAAGCATCTGTCTGAAAATGGTAGCTTGCTTCATTTCATTGGAAACCAATTGCCTCAAAGTCTGTCCCCAAATATCGTGACCGAAGAGGGACCGGAAGTCCAGGATTCGTTTGTTAATCAATAGATCCGGAGGTATTGGATGACGAACAGCCTCTTTAAAGTATTTTTTCCATACAGTTAAAGGTTGTCTCCATCTAGGATTTGAGGCGCAGATCGTAGTCTTCAGAACTTGGCCACAGCATGATCTTAGAACATCAGCCACAGAACAGGCGAACTTCTCTATGTAATTAAGACCCACAGGCGTCATTGTCTCATCTGTCAAATCTTCAAATGCCAAGCCATTGTCATAGCACGGGAAAAGACTAGTCTCCTTTCTACCTGACTCGCCGAACAGCAATCGAGTAAATTTGAGAGGAGCTTTGCCAATTCTCTTTTCAGTCAGTGTCATGACTTTAGTCACGAAACGATCATTCATCAACGCCACTAACGTCAATAAATGACTCGACCTTGCTCCCTGTTCTATCAGCCTTCTCACAATCGAAGGCAAACGCTGATGAAAAAGATTGAGATTATTGGTGTCCGTTTGATTGGCCATTTCACGCAGGAGAACCACCGGAGCAGCCACCTGATTGACCATTATGTCGTGAGCGCTCACAATTCCGATAATTTCAGAACCATGTTTTACAGCCAAATGCGTGATTTGTTCTCTGATCATTTTTACCATGGCTTCGAAACAAATCGCTTGGGCTGGAATGGTCTTGACCGGGCTAGACATGATGAGATCAACTGGAGTATGGTAATCGAGACGTTGGGCAACTACCTTCGCTCTGAGGTCCTTTTTGGTCACTATTCCTATTATGTTGCTTGATGGATCCCTAACAAGTATTGAGCCAAGCCCTTGGCGTGTCATCAGTTTGGCTGCTTCAATTACTGATAATGTTCGTTCGACAGTAACTGCTTGGTTTCTAACAATTTGTGAAACGAGAGTAGAAAAGTAGTCAAATCTTCCAGCATCCATCACTGGAATTCGTCCAGCTCTCAACGAAGCATATATTTCTGAGATTTTGTCTTCGCTGAAACCGAATCTGAAATGTTTCTCCAACCCAGGATTTCTATCGAGAAAATCCAGGAACACCCGTTTATTGGCAACCAAACAGAAAGTGTCTTCCACCGCCTCGACATTGACGTCGGGAGAACTGCTGCCTAATATCCACTCAGCTCCAAAAATGGATCCTTCACCGCCAAGATCTCTTAAAGTGACATGATCCTGATCAACCCCCAAGAATACTTTTACTGCGCCTCTTTGTATGATGTAGAGACGCTCAACTGCCGGTCCGTTTTGTCGAAAGATTATAGCGCCTTTTGGAAAATACTCTACCTCAAGAGATTCAACGAACTCCATAAGGCTTTCTTGAGGAGCTCTGTTGAACGGCAAAGTCTCGCAAATAAACTGATAGATGACCTTGGGAGCCATTACAATCCAAGCCTCTTTTTGAAAATGCAGCCCCAAACACTATCAATCATGGTAGTCCAAATAACACGTTTTACATCCTTACGTCACCTCAGGAGATCGAAAATGAAAGATGCCAGACATTCAGAAATATGTGGTTAAACAATTTCTTAACGAAGCGATAAGATGCTTTGATGACCTAAATTAAATTCCTCTCGGCCAACTTCACAGCAGCACGAAGATCAAATTATCAGTGGCTTTATAGTGCAAATTTTTGATGTTACATTCAAACTTTCTTGACAAAAAGACAACTTACATTGTATTTCTATCGACTGATCGACTATACGTGTTTTCCTTCTAACCATCAACATCTTATCCAAAATAGAGACTAATGATCCGAACATCACTTGATGTGGGATTTAACTTTTAAGACGGTTTTCGGTGCGGGATATCAAGGCGGCGATATTAATCACGTCAGGTAAAAGCGTGCGTTTAGAAAATGGTTCTTAAATGGTATCGGCGGAGACGGACGGGCTGATATTCTAATTTACAGTCTCTGACATCAGTTCAGGACCCAATTCTATTTCAAAGCGGCTTCTTTTGGAAGGGGGATAAACAACTGGACAGGGCAAGGTTTAGTTTGTTCACAACTTATGTGATTCCCTCTGATCCAACAACATCTTAAAGGAGGGTTTTGTGATGGATGATTCCCCGAAATGGTACGACTCTCACCTGAAAGTGTACCAAGATGTGGCCTATGTTAAGGGGATGGACGAGTACAAGGCGATGTATGAACAATCCTTGGAAAATCCTGACGCCTTCTGGGGTCAAAAAGCCAAGGAATTTCTGGTGTGGCAAAAAGAGTGGGACACAGTACTAAACTATGATTTCCACAAAGCCATCATCGAGTGGTTCAAAGGCGGAATCCTCAACGCATGCTACAACTGTCTTGACAAGCACGTTGACCAGTTGAAAAACAAGGTCGCTTACTATTGGGAAAGCGACAATCCCAATGAGTCCAGGACCGTTACCTATCTGGAGCTTTACAGAGAAGTAAACAAGTTCGCCGCGTTACTTAAATCCAAAGGTGATAAAAAGGGTGATCGGGTAATTATTTATATGCCCATGATTGTTGAATTATCCGTTGAAATGTTAGCT
>JBFXII010000042.1:0-11925 GCA_050176095.1 Desulfomonilaceae bacterium | reverse complement strand
ACGTTCTACCTTACTCCTATCTGAGGGTCAAAAATTAGCAATAAAAATGGCAACTTCTAGTAAAATACTCATAATTACAGGAGGCCCTGGAACTGGAAAAACTACCCTCCTAAAATCTCTAATAAAAATATTTGATGCAAAAAAAATTCAAACTGTGCTTGCAGCTCCAACGGGTCGAGCGGCAAAAAGGTTAGCTGAATCTACTGGGAAAACGGCAAAAACTGTTCATAGGTTGTTGGAATACTCACCAATTGAAGGTGGTTTTCAGCGAAATCCAGGCAATCCATTGGAGTCGGACGTAGTTATAATAGATGAGGTATCGATGCTGGATGTCCTACTCACTAACAGCCTGCTAGGCGCAATGGCTTTTACATCAAGTCTGATATTGGTTGGGGACGCTGACCAGCTACCTTCAGTAGGCCCTGGAAATGTCTTGAGGGATCTCATAGACTCTGAGCAAATCCCCGTAATTCGTCTCGATACAATATTTAGACAAGCTCGAGAAAGTGACATAGTAGTTAACGCCCACAGAGTCAACGAGGGCAAACTACCCATAAAAAACCCCGTCGAGAACAAGCTTAGTGATTTTTACCTTATAGAAAAGGAAGATCCTGACGATATTGTTCGTGTTATCAAGGAATTGATTTCTAGTAGGATACCTAACAGGTTCAAGTTCAATCCAGTTGATGAGATACAAATTCTTACTCCTATGAATCGAGGACAGGTTGGCACGGAGCGGTTAAACAATGAAATTAGAGAATTAGTAAACCCAAACGGAAAGTCCATTAAGGGTGATCGTTTCAGGGTGGGCGACCGAGTCATGCAGATCAGAAATAATTATGAAAAGGAAGTCTTTAATGGTGATATTGGCTGCATAACGTCATTTGATGAAAACTGGGATGAGGTATTAATAGAATTTGATTCCCGAAAACTGACTTACCATTTGAATGAACTTGACGAGCTTACCCTTGCCTATGCAGTAACAATTCACAAATCTCAGGGAAGCGAATATCCGTGTGTAGTGGTTCCGTTGAGCACTCAGCACTACGTCATGCTGAAAAGGAACCTTCTATACACGGCTATAACTCGAGGTAGGAAGCTAGTGGTATTGGTGGCAAACCCAAAAGCCATGGAGATTGCGGTGGCAGAAAAAAATATCGAACGCCGTTTTACTGCCCTGGCGCACAAGCTGAGAGCATAGACATAATAAACACTAGCCTGCAAGACTCATCTATCGAGAAGGTCCTGCCTATCCTGAATAGCTTTTTCATACAAATTAAAATAATCCCTGGCTGAACGCTTCCAAGAAAAATCTTTTTTCATCCCCCTTACCATCAATCTTTGCCAAGTCTCGGGATCAGACCGAAACAGATTAATAGCGCGTTTGATAGTTTCCTCCAATTCGAATGCGGCAGGCGTGACAAATGTGAAGCCGGTTCCCGAATCTGTTTCTGAATCAAACTCATCCACTGTGTCCATCAGTCCGCCAGTTGATCTAACTATTGGAACTGTGCCGTATCGTAAAGCGTAAAGTTGGTTGAGTCCACACGGTTCATATCTGGATGGAACCAATAATATGTCTGCCCCGGCAAATATTTTGTGGGCTAAAAAATAATCGTAGCTTAGAAACGTTGCAATCTGGTTTCCATACAACTGGTTGAGCTCAGAAAACGCTTTCTGGTAATATGCCTCACCTGTTCCGAGTAGAACTAACTGCACATCAGCAGTCAAAAGAGACGGAACAGACTCTAGTAACAAGTCAACGCCTTTTTGGCTGGACAATCGACTAACCATGCCTATGACAGGAACTGCTGGATCTACGGTTAATGATGCTAATTTCTGAAGGTCATTCTTACAATCACGTTTACCCGAAAGGTCTTCGGAGGAGTAGTTGGCACAGATTAGAGTGTCAGTTTCCGGATTCCAGATTCCATAATCTACACCATTGAGTATTCCTGACAATCTCTCGCCCTTTTCCTGCAGCACTCCTTCTAAACCAAAACCGAATTCTGGCGTCAAGATCTCATTTCTGTAACCTTTAGAGACAGTATTTACTTCATCGGCAAAAACAATTCCGCTCTTTAAAAAATTAAGTTTTCCATGAAATTCCATATGCCTAGGAGTAAAAAATTCCCAGCCAACCCCAACCAAGGGCATATCTAAGTGCCAAAAGATACCCTGATACCCCAGATTATGTATTGTCATGACTGCCGCGCTAGACGATAGATTTGTCTCACCGGCATAAAGTGTTCGCAAATAAACTGGGGTTAGAGCTGCCTGCCAGTCATGAGAATGAAAAACATCATAAGGAGGGTTAGAAATAAGAGCTGCCTCGATTGCGGCTCGAGTAAGGAACACGAAGCGCTCTGCATTATCATCATAGTCGCCTTCAGGAGTTCCATAAAGGTTATCCCTATCGAAATATTCTGGGCAATCGAGAAAAAGATAACGAACCCCTTTAGGAGTTACATGATCCCAAAGACCTGCTCTTACTTGTTTGGCATTCAAACTAACTTCTATTTCCAGATCAAGTTTCCTTATGTTAAATCTGTCTTCCGATATGCCTCTATATTTTGGCATGAAGACATCAACTTCAACACCCAGGCTAGCAAGTTCAGCTGGCAATGCCTGTAAAACCTCTCCCAAACCTCCAGTCTGGGCAAAAGGTGTTGCTTCGGGAGTAATCATTAATACCCGCACTTTATGGGACCTCCGTAAACTTCAAACTGTTAGTGAGCCGATATTCCAAGTAATAAAAAGTGTATTGATAGATATTTTTCATAGGTTTGGCATGAAAGATGATTTGAAATTCCTGAAAAAAGGTTTCCTAGCTTTACCAAAAGTCTTAAGACGACGACATAAATAACAGTGACCTTCTAAAATGACTAAAAGAAACCGCTCGAAGCCGATATCCCTAAGAAGTTGTTGATTTTTTTACGTGTTCTATTAATCCACCATTTTTGAGAAGCTGATCCATAAAATCTGGAATAGGGGTCACATGAAAACTATTTCCGGAGGTTAAATTGCGGATTGTGCCCGATTGCTGATCTACCTCAATGATGTCTCCCTCGTTAATTTTTTCGGAAGCTTCGCTAGATTCTAATATCAATAGGCCCATGTTAAAAGCATTCCTATAAAAAATTCTAGCAAATCCAGACGCTATAACACAAGAAATGCCAGCTCCTTTTATAGCGACCGGCGCATGTTCCCTGGAAGATCCACATCCGAAGTTTTTCCCAGCTACTATTATATCTCCTTTTGCGACTTTTTGAGGAAATGAGGGATCAGCGTCCTCCATGACATGCTCGGCTAGTTTCTCTGGTTCGGTAAAACTAAGATACCTAGCCGGTATAATTTCATCAGTATTAACATCATCTCCAAATTTCCAGACCTTACCACGAAAAGCCATCAAGTCCTCCTCACACATCAACTGGGTCTTGACAATATAAAACCGATTCAAGCAATTAATAATTTTACGACCATGTAAAACTAGACTACTTTTTACATTTTTGACTGAATAAAGCAAGCACATGCCCTGAATGAGGCCAAGGCGGTCATCTTTTCAATTATGTCTGGCATTTTCAAAAAAGGATTTTGGGAAGAAAATGTGCTATAATTAACAATTAAATGAACGGCTAAGGTGGAATTTAGTTGTCACTCGTAAACAATCTTAGATTTCGTCCTCAGATAATACCGGGGATGACCCTCAAACTATTATTGAAATCGCTAATTTTAAACGACTGTCAGGTGGATACGGCGTGCTACGGAAGATTAGCTTTCCTTAGTGGCCTAGGGGTCTTGAACAGTATGCTTGGATGTTGTGAAACTTTTTTTAATTCCAAGGATATAAATTCAGCTAACCTGGGATGCAGCCCTTTATTTGTTATTGGGCATTGGAGAAGTGGAACAACTCATCTGCACAATCTGTTGAGTTTGGACAAAAGATTTTCTTCTCCAACGGCTTATCAGGCTTCATTTCCGAATCATTTCATTTTTAGCCAAGTTGCTAATGTAATCTTTAACTTGATAGCTCCTCCAAAAAGGCCTATGGACGAGGTTGCTTTTTCAGCCGAGGCTCCTCACGAAGACGAGTTTGCCCTAGCAGCTGGCTCTCTTGTATCACCATATATGAAGGTTCTGTTTCCCCGGACGGCGCCAAAGGCCTACACTTCTTTAGACCCTAGGGAATGGTCTGTTGATGCGCTTTTGGCCTGGAAGCGGAGCATGTTGATCTTTGTAAAAAAAATGACCCTCTCGGAAGGGGGAAGGCTCCTTTTCAAATCTCCACCGCATATGGGAAGAATCGAACTGCTAGCTGACATGTTCCCAAATTCTCAATTCCTTCATATTGTTCGTAATCCATACAATGTATATCTCTCAACAAAAAAACTTTGGAGAGATTCGTTCGCCCATGTTCATTTACAGACCCCAACACCTGATCTAGTTCAGGAAACAATATTGTCATGGTATGAGGAACTGTTCGCATTGTTTGAAAGAGATCGACAATTGATAGGTCCAGAATCCCTGGTGGAAATAAAGTACGAGGATCTAGATCAAGATCCGATCACCACTCTAGCGCACGTTTATGAGAAATTAAGGTTATCAAACTTTGAAGAAATTAAGCCCTGTATTGAAAAATACATTCTCTCTATTAAAAATTACAAAAAAAATACTTACGATCTTACAGATGAAGAAAAAAAGCTGATCGCCTCCAGATGGGGTAAAATATTTCTTCGATACAATTATGAAATTTAACTTATGAGATTTTTTCTGTTTGCTGATTTAACAACATCCAGATGATCGAATAGACGAGTTCCGACTATCACTGTTGCAGGGTTCAACAACACAGCAACAATTGGAACCTTTCTTCCCTAACGCTGCGTTGATGACAGCAGCAGCGCATCCGACTCCCGTTGTAACCTGAACTGCTTTTGTGTAACAGTTTTTTTGACACGCCCCACATTCAATACAAGCGTCTAAATCGATAATTTTGACGCTACCGTTTTCCTTAGCAAATACACCTCGTGGACAAACATTTATACAAACCTCGCATCCGACACATAAGTCAGGGTTTAATTTAAGAGTGCTAACATTTCGTAGGTAAACAACTTTTTTCATTAGGTGATAAGCCTCTACTTATCGAATATCGTTACAAGGGCCAAAATCATACCGCATGAAAAAACAATTATCTGCAATGGGATTGCCCATTTCATTTCCTTCTTAACTCCTGACAAAGATGTGTAAGTTGATGATCCCGTGAAATTGAGTGTGATGTACGAAGAAACTGAGCTTATAGTAAAGATCCATACAAGAGCTTTGTTCCAGGACCATGGGTTACCGTAGAAAACGTGTCTGGAGAACAGCAGTAACAAAGCACAAATTAGTCCAATGAAAAAGCCTTTAACTGAAAAAGCTCTGCCCGGTAACCATGGTAATAACATCGGACCGCACAAAGCCCCCGTCAAGATGCCGGAAAAAATTCCAAAAACAATGAAAAGTCCGTTTCCTTGGATATTTTCCAGGACTGTTCCTGACCCCGTCAGACCGCTTATTATCAGAACAAGCAAGCACAAAAAGCCACCAATCTTAGTATAGTGAAGAAGTTCAATAGGGATCAAAGTGAGTCTATCGGCCATTGTGAACGTTTTTGTTCGCATTTCCTCATTAGATTTCTTGCCATTATCAATGAACTCGAGCAAATGTCTGCAATCTACAGGTCCAAATATGACTTTGAAACCTGTTTTTTCTCTTGTTTCATATCCTGATATTCCAGAGGCTCCTAGCTGGGGAACGATCAAACGTCGGTGTTTCACGAGTCGGTGTAAACTGCATGACATGATCTTGCTTACTAGTTCATCTGTTCCGAATGTTCCTTTGCCTGCGGCGCACCAAACATTGATGCCCTGGGTATCTAAGACCAAAATCCAGAATGACCTTTCTTTATGGCAAGCCCTCAGTGAGTCGAAGCTCAATTTGTAATTTGAAGTAACGAGAATTTCTGATTCCGAATCAGGGTTGCCGAAACCATACAAACCAGGGTCCACTCTATAATTTTCTCTCTTGATGCCACATCTAACCATTACAGTTCCCAACCAATCCGCAAAAGTCATGAAATTATTCACAACTGGAACGGGCCCCAAAACAGATTGGATACTTGATGTCACGAACGGTTGCTTGAGGCTTGGACGTCTCAACTGAGACTCAACACTCGAACATCAACCAGGGTCTATTGTGGAAGAATAAATAGGTTCAAAGGTCTCCAAATTAGGAACATCGGAAACTAATTCAGGACTTTTAAAAAGTGTGTCGGTATTCATCATCTAAATTGCCCAATCTTTTTTTTCAGATTCCTCTATTAGACATAATCCCTGTTCCAATAGGCCTATCAAACATTGATCAGCGATAGAGTAGTAAACATTTGAGCCATCACGCCGATGAAATAGAACTCCACTATCCAAAAGCTTCTGAAGCTGATTGGAAACAGCTTGTGGCTTCATACCTACGATTTGCGATAATTCACCCACCTTGAGTTCGCTGCTAATGGATAAGGCATGCAAAATTCTCAGGCGGGTGACATTTGACAACAATTTAAAAAGAGATCGAATTTTTTGAGCTAACTGGATGGAAATCAGATCTCGATCTTGAAGTCTAGGGTTTCCTGGACAGCAGTAACCTGAGAGAGCATTATTCATCAAAGAATCCTCAAAATAATATTACAGTAATATATGTAATACTGTATCCTTGCGATGTCAAGACACTAACTATTTCCCGGAAGTTGATCTCCTTGGAAATTAATTTAAATTCATTTCAAGGATTCGATACTCGGAGATGATTGACAATTGCCGTTAGAATAAAGCTATATTATCGATTCAAACCTTAAGAGGCCCATATTGAGATACACTGAAAATAATTGGGAAGCAGGTTCAATTGATTTGATCACGATCTCTCGGCCGGTTTTTTAACAAAATGACAGGAACTTTGAACATCACACCTATGATGCGCCAATACAGCGCTCAGAAAAGTCGTCATCCTGACGCAATCCTCCTATTTAGAATGGGTGACTTTTACGAGATGTTTTTTGATGACGCCGAGAAGGCCTCTAAGATATTGAACATTGCCCTAACGACCAGAGACAAGAATCGCCAAGAAAAGACACCAATGTGCGGTTTTCCCCACCATGCTGCCTCATCTTATATTTCGAAACTTCTTGCAGCGGGTCAAAGGGTAGCAGTTTGCGATCAGATAGAAAATCCCAAAGAGGCCAAGGGGATTGTCAAGCGAGAAGTGACCAAAGTCATTACCCCAGGGTTGACTGATGACGCCGGAATCATAAATCCGACTGAAAATCATTTCATAACTTGCCTGGCAACCAAAAATCAGGAGATTGGAATAGCGTCCTTCGACTTATCCACAGGTGATCTTAAAATAACATCAACCTCTGAAGCTTCATTGGCTTTTCAGGAGCTTCAACGAATAGACCCCAAAGAAGTATTGATTTCCCCAAATTTTCAGACACATCCAAAATTTGTAACAATGTTACAACAAGGCCATTATTTTAAAGATCTGGATGACTGGATGTTTGAGTCTAGGACAGCCTCGGACTTTCTCAAACATCATTTTGGGGTTCAAAATCTTGCTGGGTTTGGTCTTGATGATTTTTCATGTTCCACAATAGCTCTCGGGGCTCTGCTGAATTATGTGAAGCAGAACAGGATAGAGACACCGATTCACGTGAAACCCCCCTTTTTTTACAATCTCAGTGAATTCATGGTCTTGGATAATTCTACTTTAAAAAATCTTGAAATTTTCCGGAATCTAAAGGATGGCGCCGCTTCAGGTTCGCTTATAAGTGTCTTAGATAGGACTAGAACTGCCATGGGATCGAGACTTTTAAAAAATTGGGTTTCTTATCCCATGATGGATGTGGAAGAGATCAAAAAAAGAAATTTGGCTGTCAGAGAGCTTGTTGACCAAAGCAGTCTTCGAACAGATCTTAGGGAATCATTAAAAGAAATATTTGATATAGAACGTATCGTCGGAAAAATAGCGCTTAAGAGCGCAACACCCAGAGATCTGGTGCAATTGGCCAATTCGACTGCCAAACTTCCTCGTTTGATTGAACTGCTCAATTATCAGGAGAATCCTTATCTTTCAGAGTTGGCTCAAACTGATGACTTGTCATATGTAACCCACGCGATCAGAGAAGTTTTAAATGAGGCTCCACCGGTAAACTTTAAGGACGGGGGAGTCATAAGAAGTGGTTTCAACAATGAGCTCGATGAACTAAAAGAGATCGGTAAAAGTGGAAAACAGTGGATCGCTCAGATAGAGGCTCGGGAAAGAAAAGCAACTGGAATAAATAACTTGAGAGTCTCTTATAATAGAGTTTTTGGTTACTATATCGAAGTGACAAAAGCTAACCAGCAAAAAGTTCCCCCTTCATATGTTAGAAAGCAAACCCTAGTAAACTCAGAACGCTACATTACCGAAGAGCTCAAAAACTATGAGCTGAAAGTGTTAAGCGCTCAGGACAAAATACTTGAGCTCGAAGAAAAAATTTTCGAACAACTACGTAATAACATTATTCAAGTGATTGGACGAATTCAACAAACTTCCCAAAACGTAGCTACTGTTGACGTTTTAGCCTCATTGGCAGAAGTGGCGGCGAACAGAAATTATTCTTTGCCCGACATTCACAACGGTGATGAGATCAGGATTGTTGAGGGTAGGCATCCTGTTGTAGAGACATTTGACAACCGTGAAAATTATGTTCCCAATGATACATTTCTTGACCATTCGTCTCATCAAATTTTGATCATAACCGGCCCCAACATGGCAGGAAAATCCACTTACATGAGGCAAACAGCCTTGATCGTGTTGATGGCTCAAATGGGCAGTTTTGTTCCTGCTTCGGAAGCCTCAATAGGTATTGTGGATCGAATTTTCACTCGCATCGGGGCCGCTGACTATTTGGCGTTCGGACAATCAACTTTCCTCGTAGAGATGAGTGAAACCGCCGAAATGCTGAACAATTCTACCGGACGATCATTAGCTTTACTGGATGAGGTGGGCAGAGGAACAAGCACTTTCGATGGTTTGTCCATAGCTTGGGCAGTGACGGAATACATACACGACCGAGCTGATCGCAAAGGGCCAAGAACCATGTTTGCAACCCACTATCATGAACTGGTTGATGTAGCGCTAGTCAAAGAGAGGGTTCGTAATTATCATTTCCAAGTTAAAGAGTGGAATGACAAAATCGTTTTTCTACGAAAGATAGCCCAAGGGGGCGCAAATAGATCTTATGGTATACAGGTTGCCAAGCTGGCTGGAATACCTGAAGAGGTTATAAACAGAGCAGCTGAAATCCTCCAGAATCTTGAAAGAGACGAGATCGATAACTTAGGTTCACCCAAAATTTCAAAATCCAAGAAAACAAAAAAGAAAAAGGTATCAAATGCTGCTCAATTGGAAATGTTTTCGTCAAGTTCCAACGAATTGACTAGGGAACTCCAGGGTATTAATATTGAAGCGATTACGCCCCTGGAAGCGTTGAATCTACTCAGCGACTGGAAAAAGAAATATTCTCGAGAGGATAATGATTGATTGTGCTGGTTGTTTAAATGGTCTCGGATCATATTTGTTCACAAAACAACAGCAATATAGAAACACTTTTTGGGGCGATAAACTAAAACGGATCGCTTGAATGCAAAACTGGAAAAATTTATGTAGTTTCAGAATTTGCAGAGGACTCATATTTTGCTTGGGTTAAGATAATCATGCAGACCGCTGATCTGGCAACCGTTGCTCTTAGACAAATATACCGCAATAAGAGAAGATACAAGGCCGTACTTATCGGGATCGCTCTGGGAATCGCTGGGATCATTATAATCCTAACAATGGGTGGGGCTGTGGAGTCTGATCTCGGTAGCAACTTGGAATTATTAGGAAGCGCCACAATTGTTAAGGCTTACTTTGATTATAGCAAGAGCCCAAAAAAACACGGAGGACAATATTTCCAGAAGGATGTTGAAGACTTAGAGAAGTTGCCGGGGGTTCGCCATGTTTCACCTGCGGTCTTCAGTTCTTACCCAGTCAGTTACAATTTAAAAAAAATACCAGCGAGATTGCTTGGGGTAGATGAAAAATTCTTTGACACCATTCACATACCAATGGCTCAAGGTAGGCGGATCACAGAGGATGATGTGGCGTGGAAAAATAACGTTTGTGTAGTGGGCTCAACAATAGTAAGGATCTTAATGGAAGATGAGCCCGATCCTCTCAACAAGCAAATTTTCATAGGGGGACATTATTTCAGAATTGTGGGAATAATCGGAGGTGTTGAGGATCCGTCTTTTATGGAGAGTATTTTGATACCTCTATCGGTAGCTCGTTCACGTTTTCCTGGAATGTATGAAATCAAAGACATCTATGTACGCGCCATTAACTGGGATGTTATAGAGGATTTAGAACAGAAGGTATATGAGGTTCTTGTGAATAACCAACCTGGTTACAGTGAGGCGATGGAGGTAAGAGTTTTTTCTGAAAGAATCAAGACAATCAAACGTGCAGCACTTATTGTCAAGCTGTTTGTATACGCAGCTTTAATTGTTATAGTCATTCTGGGAGGCTTGGGGATCACTAATGTGATGCTAGCTGCTGTTAGGGAGCGAACTAAAGAGATAGGTTTGAGAAAAGCAGTTGGGGCAACTGAAGAAATGATTATGAATCAGTTCCTTGTAGAAGCAGTAACTTTGAGCTTGGTAGGAGCCTTGATCGGCATCATAACAGGAACCATTTCGGTCGAAATATTGAAAATAGTCCTGAAAACGTCTCCATCTTATTCGATGTTCATTCTTAGTGTTATCGGGGGAGTCATTTTCGGTTTTGTTTTGGGGATAAGTTCAGGCTACCTTCCCGCGAGAAAAGCTAGCAAATTGGATGCAGCTGAGGCCATGAGGTTTGAGTAAGGTTTAGACAAACCCGAATCCCTACCTCGCAGCCTCATCAGTTTGAATAATAAGCAAATGGAAAGAGAAGTAGTCTTAAGCCAATCTGCCGGATAGCAGTTCCGTTATGTCCATGACTTTTATTTTACCTCGTTTATCTTTCCTTGCTCTGGCAGCCGCTTGATTAAAAGAGCCCTTACAGGACGGGCATGCAGAAACAAGAATTTCCGCTCCCATATCTATGGCCGAAAGTAATCTCTTATAACCGATATCGGAAGCCATTTCGTTGTCAAAGCCCTTCATGCCACCACCGCCGCCACAACATTTTGCCAAATTTCGATTCAGGGGAAATTCCAAAAGTTCGACACCCGGGATCGATTTAAGGACATTCCTCGGTGGTTCGTACACTCCCATGTGGCGTCCCATATCGCAAGGGTCGTGGTATATGACTTTGACCTTCGGCGCGTCATCTTTGAAGACTAGTTTATTTTCTTGGGCTAGTTTATCCAGCAGCTCCACAATGTGCATCACATCGAATTCATTGGGATTGCCATAATGAGGGTAAAGGTCGCGGAAAGTTTTCAGACAACCTGCGCAAGTTGTTATTAAACTCTTGGGCTTATAAGCCGCAACCTTTTCGGTGTAGATATTCATGGTCTTTGCAAAAGTATCCATATCTCCTACGAGGTAAGCAAGATAACCGCAGCATGTCTCCTGATCGGCCAAAGCCCCGTAGTTAAGTCCTATTTTTTCAAGAATGTCTATAACTGATGGAATTATCTTTACATCCTGAAACCCCGTCACACATCCAACGTGGAGTATAGCCTCTGTCTCACCCGGAACGGCCTTCTTGAAATTTGTGGGAAAACTATCAGCCCTTTTTTCAGGCGGAGCTAAGAGAGGATTTGCAGCATCCAGCATGGATGAAAGGGCTGGTTTGAAAGCTTCAGGAAGAAAACCTTTTTCCACCAACCTT
>JBFXII010000041.1:0-11956 GCA_050176095.1 Desulfomonilaceae bacterium | reverse complement strand
ATCCGGATACGTCTTTGACAAGAACATTTTTTTCGTAATCGAATCGAATTCCATTATAGCCATATTGGTGACTACAGCAATGGGCCCACCTCGTTTGAAGCCTGCATTTCTCCTTGAATCGCCACCGTTTAGCCATCCCGGGCTGGTCAGATAATCTATTTTTTCAACGAAACGTCTTTTTTCGTGCTGCATAAAAATTATTACTCCCGAGGCCAGTGATGCGGCGTCGCAAGCTCCGCCACTGCCCGGAAATCTTGCCCTAGGGTGGTGATAATTGCCAAGGCTGGTAGAATTCAAGTTGCCGTAGCAATCAATCTGCGCAGCTCCCAGGAATGCCACTGTTCTAAATCGGGGATTGGCTAATATAGAAAATGAGTCAATTAGCCCTGTGTTTAGACAAGTCCCGACCATTACCCGAGGGTCAGCTACTGCTAGTGGGAGTTCTTCAAGGCTAGGGTCAATGCCTCCGGTTTCAAAAAACACAACCGAATTGGGGGCATGTATTTTCTTGGCAACTGTGGCGGCCAACATTGAGACTCCCGTTCCAGCAAAAAGTATGTCTCCATCATTGATCATTCTACCGGCGCTTATGGCCATCATTTCCAGTCTGGTATATCTATCGGTAGTCTCGGTCATTCGTTTACCTTCTATCAAGATTTCTGGCGTAACCAATACATGAGTTAGCCTTTATTCTGAGGAGGTCTTTTAAACCGACCTTTTGCAGGTAAGCAGCTTGATCTGGAATGTCGTAAACCCATTCCTTCAGGTATTTTTCGAATGCCTCATCATCGTGTGCGACATTTTGAAAAAGCCTCAAATGCGAAGGATCGTAATCATAGAAGTAATGACAGGCCGTAGGATGAGCAGAATAGGGCTCGAGAACCACTGCATCAATGAAAAATGGAGGTAAGGAATTCTGATCAGGGTCTTGCCTGATGACTTCCTTGGGAATGATTTCTTCACACGAAATAATGACATGACTTGACGCTTTCGCCTGTTCCAAATCAGCGAATGTCAAACCCTTTATTCTCACTGTTCCATCTGTGCCAACATATTGAGCGTGCAGAATACAGACATCAGGATTCAATGCGGGAAGCAATATTACTTTATCTTCATCCTGGGAAAAAGGATTCTGAATTATGTAAAGTTTCTTGGAAGGAATTTTGGCTTTACCACGTTCGTATGATGGAAAACCTTCAAGTTTTACAAGGTCGGTTTCTAAACCCGACTTGGTCGCCATGAAGGGAAGGCCCATTGATCCTGCCAGGAATCTCAAGCTCATCTGATAGTTTGAATAGTCCTCAAACATTATTTGACCATTACATACTGCCTTCTTGAATCTGATGCACGTTGGGGCGAATCTACCGGTTCCCCCGTATGCGATTTCAAGATGTTCAACGCAGCCAGCTCCAATAAGCAAGTCTAGAGCTTGACCATGCGAATGGCACACAACGTGTAACTTCTTCAATCGCTGACGGACAATTTCTCGCGCCAACAGCATGGGATTTCGGCTAACTGTAAAGCCACCCAACGCGATCTGACAGCCGTCTTTGACGAATTTTGACACTGCTTCACCAGGGCTCATAAGTTTAGTGTCAATCGTGTCACCGTACATTATTGATCCTCACAACAAACAGAATGATCAGCAAAAAAAAGTTTTCAGGGATTTTTTCAGCGAATTGAATGCCAAACTAAATCCATGATGTGCGAACGGTTATTTTATTCTTATTCCTCATTCAGGTCAATTTAGAGTTTGTTGTCACTTATTGTTGTCACGTTCCAATAAATCCAGTAAATTGTCCCCGCTTGTCTTAAAAAAGTCGACAGCCTGCATTTCGGTCGATAAGAACGACACGTAATATATTCTCGTGAGATTAACTGGCTATGGACAGATTTGAATTTGGCAAAAATTGGACTAGTTTTCTGAAGACTTTGAACAATTCGCGGATTGAAGCCGCTGAAAAGTCGTTACGTGAAATGCTCGAAGTTCAAGATCTTGAGGGCAAAAGCTTTTTGGATGTCGGATGTGGAAGTGGTCTTTTTAGTTTGGCGGCAAAGAGGCTGGGAGCTAGACCTGTATTTTCTTTTGATTACGATGAGCAGGCAGTTCAGTGTTCCAAAATGATCAAGGAGAGATTTGCGCAGCATGATGAAGCATGGACAATTCAAAGGGGCGATGCTCTTGACAGGAATTATCTTGGAGGGTTGGGGCTTTTCGACGTTGTATACTCTTTTGGAGTGCTGCATCACACTGGACACCTATGGGAGGCGCTCGAAAATGTTTCGGAAACGGTGCGGCCTGGTGGAAAATTATTCATAGCAATTTATAATGATCAGGGACTAGCAAGTAAGTTCTGGCTGGAGATAAAAAAGATCTATAATCGTCTTCCTCAATGGTGCCGCCCAATCTTCGTGGCCATTTTTATTCCTGGAGCGGAAATTCCTTACGTAGTTCAAAACCTCTTAGCAGGCAAATTACCCTGGGATCATTGGAATACATACTTCAACAGGAGAGGTATGTCGAGAATTCATGACATCACTGATTGGGTTGGCGGCTTACCTTTCGAAGTGGCAGGGCCAGACAGGATTTTTGATTTTTTCAGATCCAAAGGTTTTAGATTGGATCGCTTGGTCACCTGTGGTGGAGGCCATGACAACAACCAATTCGTCTTTACAAGATTGAGCTGAAAGTCACACTAATTCGTAGAGCTGCAAGCAATTAATTATGATTCCAACAAATATGGTTAACTAAAGGCAAACACCATGTTGAACAGGGTAATTGATCCGCTAGAAGACAAATATCTTTGGCCTGAATGGTTGAGATCCGCACTAATTACCATTGACGTTCAGCGCGATTTTTCGCTGGAAGAAGCGGTAGCTCAGATTCCGGGAACCATGGAAGCGGTGAAGAACATCCAAGTAATGTTAGCTGCTTACCGAAAGCGGTCGTTGCCCATTTTTCATGTAGTGAGAATCTATCTTGATGACGCGAGCAACGTTGACATTTGCAGGAGATCGGCAATTGAATCGGGGGCCAGAATTGCTTCTCCAGGAACTGAGGGCTCCGAAATTGTCCAAGAACTCCTGCCTATGCCCGGCATCAAGCTGGATCATGATCTGTTGCTTCTTGGTCAGTTGCAGCAAATTGCACCGAATGAGTGGGTGATATACAAACCAAGGTTTGGCGCTTTCTATCAAACAAGGCTAGATGATTTTCTGAAAGACAATAACATTAATACACTTGTTTTTTGCGGCTGTAATTTCCCCAATTGTCCGCGAACAACTATCTATGAGGCAGCAGAGCGAGATTACCGGATCGTCATGGCCACGGACGCTGTCTCCGGTCTGTACGATAAAGGTATTCAAGAGTTGAGCCATATAGGGATAAATTTGATGACATCAGACCAAATAATCACTAATTTGGATTTGTTGTAATCGAAATCTCCATATGTGGCAATATCTTAACATTTGTTTTCAGCGAAATGGAGCAACTCAAGTTGTTAACCATGGATTAAATCACAGTTAATATAATGCTTCAGGTTTGAGCAATCTGATCTTAACTCGGAATGTCTTACGGCTCAAAAATAATGTGTTTCTTGACAAAAGTTTCTCTTGTGAGACACTTACAGTAGGCGGTTCGTAACCGAGTCGAGAAACGAGTTCGTTTTGGCAAGTCTTGGTCTTTTTAAAAAGCTAAAATCTTTTTTATGTTAGGATAATGTCTTTTATCTGTTTGGAACAGTTGGACGCATTATTTTTTTGAGCATCGGGCCAATTATTTCAAAGAGCCATCTAGTCTAGTTGGTTTGAAATTTGTGGATAGAGAGAGATGTTAGATCAAAAGCCAGAAATTGGAATTGTTCTTTCTTGTGATTTCAATGGAATAGTAGAAGAAGTTTTTATTGATGAACTGTCTATTTTGGGTTCAGCTATACATGGAAAACCTTTTGCTACTATTGTCAATCGGGGTAGTTTTGCCAAAGCGCTTAATTTCATAAATGAGATTAAACAAACAGGTTCGGCATTCGATTGGCAATTGACTCTTTCCGTTCATGAAATCCCACGCGTTCTGAACTTTGCGGGGATGAAATGGAAATCGGGACTGTTTATTGTTGGAGCTGGGAATTCGAGTAGAATTGAGGCATTGGTAGATGAGTTGATGCAAATAGGTAATGAACAAGCAAATGAGCTACGACGGGCAATCAAGGGAAATACCAAGCAATCTAGGGAAAGAATTAGATTGGAAACGGAACTTTACGACGAACTGGGGAAGCTCAACAACGAGTTAGCCAATCTTCAACGCGAGCTTTCGAAAAAGAATACCGAGCTCGAAAAACTTAACGAAGAAAAGAACCGTTTTCTGGGGATGGCCGCTCATGATCTTCGCAATCCGCTTCATGCCATACAGATGTATAGTGAATTTTTGCTGGAGGAAGCCTCAGCTCAATTAAGTCCAGAACATCGAGAATTTGTCGAAATAATATATTCCTCGAGTCAATTCATGCTGCGATTGGTGAATGACTTGCTGGATGTGGCCAAAATTGAATCGGGGAAATTGGTGTTGGAGACGGATCCCACGGACTTGGCTTTACTGGTTGAGAGCAATGTCAGGGTTAACAATCTTCTTGCTTCCAGGAAAAACGTGTCTGTAAGATTCATAGGTGAAGGAGCGATTCCAGAGTTGCCGGTGGACTCGGAAAAAATTAAACAAGTTCTAAACAATTTGATTTCCAATGCCGTCAAATTTTCTAAGCCAGGTAGCGAGGTGGGGGTGAAGATTTGGTCAACGGGGGGTGAAGTCATTGTTTCAGTATCAGATGAGGGGCAAGGTATTCCCGAACACGAATTGGGCAAGCTCTTTCAGCCTTTTCAGAGGATTAGTGTGAGGAGCGCCGATGGAGAAGATAGCACCGGTTTGGGCTTAGCCATCGTTAAAAAAATAGTCACAAGTCATAATGGAAAAGTATGGGTGGAAAGCGAACCCGGAAAAGGTTCAACATTTTTCATCTCTCTCCCTCTACCTTAGCTTGTCTATTTTTTACTAATTCTTATCTGATACTCTTGAGGATTGTGATGTCTAATCTGGGTCGTGAAACCGACCCTGTGAGCGCCGTGAGGAAACCAAATATCAATGGATGACAGTTTGAAGACACGAATATTGGTTGTTGACGACCAACAGCACATACGTTTTGGCATTTCAAGGATTCTGAAGCAGTCAGGGTATGACACTTTGGAGGCCGTCACTGGAAAGGAGTGCTTGGAATATGCCCATAAATTCAAGCCAGCATTGATATTGCTAGATGTGCTATTGGATGACATGGATGGAAAAGAGGTTTGCAGAATTCTGAAAATGGATCCGTTGACTACTGGAATACCTGTTCTGCTTGTTTCGAGCACTATGACGGATTTAGATAATCAAGCTGATGGCATGAATTATGGAGCTGACGGATGCATCTCTAAACCTATCCACAATAGGGAATTAGTCGCACGTATACGAGCTATTTTAAGGATCAAAGAATCCGAAAAGAGTTTGGCGGAGACACTAGACTTTGTAAGCAAAATCTTGACAGCTTCCCCCGTGGGTATCGCCACATTGAAGCAGGATGGTCTGGTTGTGACGGCCAACGGAGCCATGACAAAATTTATGGAAGAAAACTTGCGTGAATCCCTTGAGAGAATTGAGGGAGAATCGCGTTTGCTGGAAACGCTCAAACTGAAAGATTTGGCCCAAGAAGTATTGGAAACAGGTTCCGAAAGTCGAAAGGAAGTCTACTGGCAGACGGAATCAGGTGAAGAATTTTGGCTAGACTGCTATCTCGCACTATTCAAATCCAAGGATGAACCCCACCTTCTTCTTACGGCAAACGATGTTACATCTCTCAGGAAAGGAGAAAGAGAAAAAGAAAAACTTATCGAGGAGCTTAGGGGTGCTCTTTCTCAGGTAAAAAGTCTCAGTGGTCTTTTACCGATTTGTTCATCGTGCAAAAAAATCAGAGATGATAGTGGTTACTGGAGACAGATCGAAGCTTATATTAGGGATCACTCCGAAGCTGATTTCACTCATAGTATTTGTCCAGAGTGTGCGAAGAAGCTTTATCCTGAGATTTTTAAAGATTAATCAATTTTTATGAATGAAGATAATATGGACTATCGGTCGCTGGGATTTCTTAGTTTCAGCCATATGATCAATGACGTCAGCCAGGGAGCAATTCCCGCACTGTTACCTTTTCTCATGATCGAACATGGCCTATCCTATCTGGCAGTTTCAGGCGTAGTGCTGGCTGCTACTGTAATATCATCCCTTATTCAGCCGTTTCTGGGCTTCTACTCGGACCGTCATTCCTCGCCATGGCTAATGCCTGTCGGAATGCTTACAGGGGCGCTAGGAATTGCGATGTCTGGTCTTGCCCCAACCTATTGGCTAATAATAGCGTGTGTTTTGTTGAGCGGGGTAGGGGTAGCAGCTTTTCATCCCGAAGGATCTCGATACGCAAACTACGTTTCCGGTCAAAGAGCGACTGGAATGAGCTATTTCACGGTAGGCGGTACCCTGGGCTTTGCATTGGGTCCGGTGTTGTTGACTCCTCTGGTGCTCAATTTTGGACTCACAGGAACTCTTTGGATGATCGTTCCTGCACTGTTGATTGCTGTTCCGCTTTTTAGGGAACTACCAAGATTGGCAAACTTCAGGCCCTCCGGCTCATTAATCAATCCGAGCGAAAAATCTGCGCCGAGTATGTGGGGGGCTTTTGGAAGGCTCACCACAGTAATAGTCCTTAGGACAGCTCTTTATTTCGGTTTGATGAGCTTTGTTCCATTATACTACTTGAATGTCCATAAAGTGTCTGTTGTCGAAGCCAATTTTGCGTTGACGGCAATGCTAGTGTCTGGGGCTGCTGGAAGTTTGTTCGGAGGTTTTTTAGCAGACAGATTCGGGTTAAAGAAGGTTCTTGTCGGATCTCTTTTTGTTACTACTCCTTTGTTGATAATCTTCTTATCTAGTGAAGGAATATTAAGTGTCATACTGTTGGCATTGACCGGAACAACCACTATTGGAAGCGCGTCCATTGCAGTTTTGATGGGCCAATCCTACCTCAAATCGCATATAGGTGTGGCATCCGGTATTACAATTGGTTCGGCCATAGGTTTGGGAGGTGTGGCGATTCCCGTATTTGGAGCATTGGCGGATTATCACGGTCTCATGACCACTATGTATTCAATGACTATACTACCGGTCGCAGCCTGTCTCATAGCTCTGACTCTGCCCGAACTTCGATGAAAAGTTGTATATTGTTTCTTGCATGAAATCTTTGTCTGGTCGAAAATTAACAGGGCACCAGATCTAGGAGGCTATTGTGGTTCCTCAGTTTGATGTTAAGTTTTTTCACTTTGTTTTTTACTGGTGCTATTGGAATGATTCCGACGATGACTCTGGACGCCTCTTTTCTTATCCTATTGAAGTTCATAGTTTTTTCGGGTTTAATTCATGAACATAGCTGAAGCATCAGTTAGATATCCTATAACAGTAATAGTCCGAGCCCTTCTCGTGATTGTTTTTGGTCTGGTGTGCCTGACATTTCTAACTGTTGAACTCAAGCCAGACACTGAGAGACCCCAACTTGTCATATCGACTGGTTTTCCGGGGGCGGCTCCCGAGGAGGTGGAAGGAGAGGTAACCAACCGATTTGAAGAAAATATCAGTGGCGTTTCCAATATGCTTTATACTTTTAGTTTTTCACCTTATGGGAACTCCTTCATCTCAGTTTTTTACCAACCTGGAACCAATCTTGATATTGCCGCTTCGGAACTCCAACGTAACCTTGACCGAGTGCGCGATTTACCACCCACCGTTCAGAAATCACAAATTTTCAAAGCCAGTGATCGAGTGAGCCTTCCTGTTAGTCAGTTTGCAATCATGGGATCTGCGGATATCGTAAGGATGTCCACTTGGGCAGAAAAGGACATTGCTCCACGGATAAAACGTATTACCGGGGTTGGAGATTGTCAGTTTGATGGTCACCGAAATAGAGAAATGAGCATCAAATTTGATCCTGAGAGGCACAAAGCCCGCAAGTTGACAGTAGCGGACATCAGAAACGCCATCGATAGGACAAATTTCAACCAGAGTGGGGGGTATTTGATACAAGGAGATCGCGAGTGGACAGTGAGAACTATCGGAGAACTCACGAGCGAGCATGCTTTCCGAAAAGTAGTCTTATCAAAACCCGGAGAGCCGATAGTCTACCTGACTGATGTCGCGACAGTCGAGGATTCCCATGAAAGGCCTGATTCGATGTGTCGCATAGACGGCGCACAGGGAATTGTTTTCAACGTATTTAACCAGGTTGGGGCTAACATAATTCAGACAATAGACGCGGTTGACAAGGAAATTGAGAAGTTAAGAAAAGAATATGGGCCGCTGGGTGCAAGATTTCAGAAGATTTATGACCAGTCCGTTTACATCCGTGACGCAGTAAAAATTGTTCGAGATTCCCTAATTGAGGCCATAATTTTAGTATTGCTGGTTCTGTTCCTGTTTCTAAAAAATTGGCGTTCGATTTTTATCGTGGCAACTTCTATTCCAGTCTCAATAATTGGCGCGTTCATTGGTATGTACCTGGTTGGTTATTCAATAAATGTTTTGTCTTTGGCCGGCTTAGCATTGTCTATTGGTATGATTGTGGACGATGCCATAGTTGTTTTGGAAAATATTTATCGACATCACCATGAAGAGGGTAAGGGTATTGTTCGGTCCTGTATAGAGGGCACACGTGAGGTTGGTATGGCTGCATTCATGTGCACTCTAACTACGGCGGCCGTATTTGTGCCAGTGCTGATGCTTCGAGGCGAGGTTGGAACTCTATTTAGTCCTGTGGCGTTTATCATCTCAGTGACAATTTTCTTGAGTTTATTTGACGCCTTTACAGTTGTGCCGATGCTGGCGTCACGATGGATGGCTAAGGAATCAACGCCTTCCGGAGCATTGGCCCTGCTTCTGGCTCCGTTGAAAAAACTCGATATAGTTGGCGCATGGATTGCGAAGCTACTTATAAATTGCCTGGAATATTTTCTGGGTGGTCTCAGACGAAAATTGTATTTGATTACAGGTGTTTTGGTCTTGTTTGCGATCTCCTACTGGCTCTTGCCTGGAATGGGGTATTTGCCTACTGGTGGGACAAATCTGATCAAGGTACAGGTGGAACCATTCGAAGGCACTAGCCTTCAAGAGCGCAGCAGAATAATGTCGATCCTTGAGGATAGGTGGAAGAATATCAAAGGGGTCAAGCACATAGTTGCTATACCAAACAGAAACATGCCAAGAAACACCATATATATAATTTGTGAGCCTGAAGAAAATAGTGGTGTATCTATTACCTCAGTAGCAAGGCAAGCCCACGCCTCCTCTCTAGACTTACCTCTAAAGGCTCTAAATCCAATACAATTCCCCCTGTTTGGCAATATTTACACGCGTTCCAACGTTGTGGACATCCGGTTACAAGGTAAAAGCTATGACGTACTACAAGAAATAGTCGATCAGATAATGGATATCGGGAGGGATACGAGAGGCGTAATTTTTACCTATACGGAACTTTCGCTAAAGAAGCCACAGATAGAAGTTCGGATTGATCAGGAACGTGCCATGCATTTTGGTTTTCGTAGTAGGGATATATCCGATGCGGTTGAAGCCGCCATAGGTGGACAGAAGACCACAACGCAGTATGATGTGGATGGAAGATATTTTTACATCAGAGCGATTGGACCCGAGCAAGATCTGAAATCAGTGATTGATGTGGGTAAAATCATACTGACATCACCTATCAATCCCGACATTCAAACCCCATTAACTTCCGTAGCCTCGGTGGAAACAACATTTGGTCCATTACAAATAAATCATTATAATTCGAAGCGGTCGGCACGCATTCAGTTTACAATTCAGGATAGACCCTTGGCGGAAGTTTTCGGAGAAGTTGTATCACGAATAAGGAATGAGGTACCATTTCCCATCGGATACGATTTTGTGCCATTTGGGGCTGTCAATGAACTGCAAAAGCTGACCGAGGCTATGAAGTTTGTATTCCCCATATCCATAGTTGTGGTTTATCTATTATTGGTGATGCAATTTCAATCTTTTGTTCGCCCGCTGTCAATATTGCTGAGTGTGCCGCTCTCCATCATAGGAGCGAATTTCCTTGTGACCTTGGCCAACATTCCGTTCAACGCATTCACCACACTTGGTTACATAATGATGATCGGTCTGGTTGTTAAGAATGCCATATTGCTGATTACCTACGCCGTACAACTAATGGAAGAACAAAATGTAAACCGAGATCATGCCTTGATATTAGCGTCGAAACGCAGAATGAGACCAATATTTATGACTGCCATAGCCATGGTGTTGGGTATGTTGCCCCTGGCCTTAAAACAAGGCGCCGGAGCAGAAATTTACAATGGACTAGCAATGGCAGTGATTGGTGGTTTATCAGTAGCGACTTTATTTACCCTAATTTTTATTCCGGTTGTATATACTATTCTAGACGATCTGAAAAACAAGGTCTGGAACGCAAAGCCTTTGGATTTCTCCGAATTAAATTCTTGAAAAGCTTGATATTTAAGATGCCGATTAGAGATCATTTTATTAGGATAAGTATAGTCATAATTTGTGTTGGCATATTAATGTCTACTGGATGTTCCAAAAGGCAGGAGGCTCCTCCTGTTCCCCCCATAAAAGTCTACGGAGAAAAGGTTGATGTTGGACAACTCGAACAAACTCTGGAGGTTTCTGGAGGTCTAAATTTCACTGCAAATACAATTATCTCTGCTGAAGTAACAGCTCAGGTAAAATCCATTGAGGTTTCGGACGGTCAATTCGTAAATAGTGGTGATACCCTGCTAATATTCGATGATTCAAAGATTCGAGAAACGGTAAACCATGCGCTTGCTAGCCTTCAGAAGGATGAAGCTATCTTGGCTTTTAATCGTACTGAGTGGGAAAAAAACAAGAGTCTTATCGAGAGAGGGGCTATTAGTCAGAGTCAGTATGACCAGAAGCTTTCGGCCTACCAGAATTCACTTGCTCAGTACGAGGCGGATAAAGCTCTCCTGGCAAAGGCCGGAGAAGATCTGAAGAGAACAAAAGTTTCCGCTCCGCGATCGGGTGTTATTTCGCAACGCTTCATTGAAAGAGGTGATTGGGTCTCAGAAGGAGGAAAGCTGTTTCAGCTAAGTGATTACAAGGAAGTTTATCTTGAAGCTTTTGTGTCGGATATTGATGTGGGAAAGATAGATCCGAAAAAGGTTTTGTCTCAAGGAGTTCCTGCGGAAGTCACGGTTGATGCTTATCCTGGTAAATTCTTTAATGGCAGGTTAACTTATATTCAACCAGTGTCCAATCTATCGAAATTGTTTCAAATAAAGATTTACATAGACAATCCGGAAATGCGTCTATTGCAGGGCCTGTTTTCAAGGGGCAGAATAGTAGTAAACAGGCTCGAAGGAGTCAAGAGAATCCCCTTGGATTCTTTACTAGAGCAGATTCGTGAAAACAGGCCAAATGCAGTGTACAAGATTGATGGTCAAGGTAAGGCCAACCTCACAAAAATTCAGGTCGGTTTTATTGATAGTCTGCACGTTCAGGTGATTGATGGTTTAGATGCCGGCGAAATTGTAGTTACCAGAGGCAAAGAAATCCTGAATACCGGTCAACCCGTCGAATTGGTTAAATTAAATTGAAGGTCGGATCTTAATTTTCAGTTAATCTGTGGTAGATCAGAATTAATTAAATGGAAGAGCCAATTTGGATGCCCAGCGATCTCGCTGGCATCCAAATTGATAGTTTCAAAATGACTAAGGTAGGGTTATTCCAGAATTGTTATACCATTTCGCATTTTAATTTATAACATCCAAGTAATCGAAGTTAGTCATTGATCGCAGCTTTTCGGGGTGATCGTATAGTTCC
>JBFXII010000040.1:0-11960 GCA_050176095.1 Desulfomonilaceae bacterium | reverse complement strand
TCTCCTGGATCACTCGCAAGAGGACGACTTGTGTCGGAGGGCTTATTTCGCCTATCTCATCCAGAAATATTGCTCCACCTGAGGCCTGTTCGAATCGTCCCCTTTTGGACTTTATCGCTCCAGTAAAAGCTCCCTTTTCGTGACCAAAAAGTTCCGATTGCAACAGAGTTTCTGCATACGCCGCACAATTTACAACAACGAAAGGACCGTTTTTCCTGAGACTTTCTGCATGGATAGCACGTGCTACGACTTCCTTTCCTACTCCCGATTCTCCCTGGATCAACACATTTGAATCACTGGCGGAGATATCAACAATGATATCACAAATGGGCTTCATCTTCGACGAACGCCCCAGCAATCCACTTAATCTGTCCGAACTGTCTATGGCTTGCGTCAGCAGGCGATTCTTCTTTCTTTCATCGCTCAGGCTTTGGTAAAGCTTGCGGATTCGTAACATAGCGTTGATTCGGGCGAGAAGTTCGTCTGCTTCGTACGGCTTGGTCAGGTAATCATCCCCTCCTCTATTAAGCCCCTCAATTTTATGTTGAAGTGAATCATGAATAGTAAAAATGATTATGGGAATATACTGAAATACAGGGTGGTTCTTAAGAATGGACGCTAGTTCAAATCCATCCATGCCAGGCAGATTGACATCCAAGAGTATCACGTCGGGATGGTTTTCTTCAGAGCCTTTCAGGATTTCATATCCCTGTTCTGCTGATGTGACCAGAGAAGCCTTAAAACCCGCGGATCGCAATAATTCACGAGTAAATGGTCCGTTTATAGGATCATCTTCAACTATTAGTATTTTCGCTGAGGCTTGGTTAACATCCATTCGTAACAGTCCAGACTATTTGACAAAATGATATGCCAGGCCATGGGCTACGGCAATTTTTGTTCCTTGTGTATCAGTAACATCTATATTCCAGAGGCTAATTCTTTTCCTTATATCCAGAGGAGTTGCTTCCGCAAACAGTATCTGCCCTGGGCTCACACCCTGGAAATAATTGATTTTCATTTCGGCGGCAAAGGCAGCGTAACCCCGGGAATTACAAGCTATCGCAAAGGCCTGGTCGGCCAAAGAAAATAGAGCTCCTCCATGAGCTCGAACAGCTGAATTACAATATTCCTCCTTGATTTTCAAAGATACTCGGGCGTAGGAATCTCTCACCTCTTCGACGTTTATTCCTAAAAGGGTTGCAAAAGGATCTTTACCCACAACCTCAGCTGCAAATTTGATTGGGTCTTCAATAATTAGTTTCATGATTTGTTCCAATTTGATATCGGGCCACACCTCATCAGAGGAATTTCACATTTTGGCTGAGCTGACGATTTTTGGATAAGAAATCCCTACCATAACCTGGACGTTGATTCTGAAGAGCTTACACCAGCTCGTTGATTGGTCTCGATATTAGAAGGAGCTGGAATCCTGGTGAACCTGTTGTGAGTCCTGGCAATGTTCAGAAAATTCCTCAGGAGCATTCCACCATCAGGACGCGAATTAAGATAATATTCCGTGTGCGCCTGGACGCCGTATGCTGGTCTGTCAGGGTGTCTGATAATCTGGTAGGGACAAAGCTTATTTTCAGCCAAAACTACAAAACCAGGAGGAAGTCGCTTTACTTCGTCATAGTGACTTTGGACAAGATTGATGGTCTTAGCCATTCCCAAGAATAATGGATCAGGCCTCAGTATTTCTACGTCATGCCTCCCACGTTCAGTCGGGTTGTTTCCATACGGGAAACAGTCATCCTCTCCTCCGCGGATCGGCCCAACTTTGCCTCCAAAAGCCAATGCCAGAGCTTGATGCCCACCGCAGATGCCTATGACTGGTATTCGCTGGTCTTCAATAATTTGCCGTAAAGCAACAAAAAAATTCTTCAAGTCCTCACCGTTTTTCCCTCTATACTTACACCACGGCATTCCATTTGGACTGAGAGCCAAAAAGCTTGGTCTCAATTTTTCCATATTTTCTACAGTGATTTCAGAATACGGCAGGACTATACCCCTTCCTTCGGCTCCCAAGCGTTCAAGTGTCTCCTGAACTATTACCGCTTGTTTCGATGATCTGCCCGTGAAAAGGTTCACAACAATCCAAACGGGATTCACACCATTAGGAGCGCTATATTTTGCTGTCTCTGAGGTTTCATGATTCGCTGCGCCACCGGAATCGGCTATGAAAAGCGCCATAAGAGAGATGATGAAAAAGACGAAAATGTTTTTCATTTTAACGAGCCTCAAACGAAAAGTATCAACCTAAATCTGAAACAATTACTATTGCTCAAAAATCCTATAAGACAGGAATGATGCATTTATGAGCTAATATACATTATTCATAAATAGCTGAACCTGTCAATATTTTGCTGATTATAAGTTTATAATAATCTAGATCATAGGCCATGAAGCTTTACATGCTATATTTATAAATAGATAAGAGGAGACAGTTCTCTTATGATTCACAAATGATTTAAAGTTATTAATAAACAAGATAAAGATGTATCAGGTCAGTGACGATTCGAGCCAGTTGAAAACCTTGGAGGGAGATACAATAACGGAATCCTTTTCTATTTCGAGCTTCACTATTATTAACAAACCGCCAGAAGGCGCAAACACTCTGAATGGGATTTTAGAAATTTCTTGAACGCCAACTATAACTGGAATCCTGGCACATGAAATCCTTATTTGACCTCCTAGTGTGAGACGTTTTAATTCTGAGGCTGATGTGATTATTTGGGGGATGTTGTTCAAAGCATTGTGCAGAGGTATGATCCTCTCGTTTATTTCCTCAAGACTCGCATTCCTGATGAAATCCAAACCGACTGCTTCGGAGACATCGAATTGCCCTGAAGAAATGCGTCTCAAGGTTTCGAGCCTTGCGCCGACACCGAGTTCTTCGCCCAAATCCCTGGCGATGGCCCTGGCATAAGTACCTTTGGAACATACCAAGTCAAGTTGCAGGTCAGGTGGATTAAATTGAATTAACTCAAGTTTATGAACTACGATAAGTCTCGGTTCCATTTCAGGAAAGATACCCTTCCGCGCTAGCTTGTACAGAGGCGCCCCGTCTTTTTTTATAGCGGAAAAATGTGGTGGAGCCTGATGAATCGAGCCATGAAATTTTGACAGAGCTGCTATAAGGTCTTGTTTGGTGACTCCTGACGCATCGGCAGTACTCATTACCTGCCCTTCACGATCATAGGTATCTGTAACCTCGCCAATCCTGACTCCCAGAATGTAGCGTTTTTTAGCTTCATCCAGGAAATCAAGAGCCCTCGTAGCTACTCCCGTCAAGATTACCAATAGACCGGACGCTGCAGGGTCGAGTGTTCCGGTGTGCCCAACCTTGAGACTTCCCAGCCGTTTCTTTACAATTTTGACAACTTGATGAGAGCTAAGTCCTTCTGGTTTGTCTAAGAGTAAAATTCCGTGCATCGAGTAAGTTTTTACCAGAGGGGTGTTATGCTGTCAATTTTTGGAGCTATTTTAAGTGTGCTCTAGGTGTCCTGAGATTTTATGACAATTTGCGGCAGAGTGGGCCAATATTTTCCCTGAGCGGTCAATATGTCTCGAAGCCGAGCCCTGAAGGTATAAGGAAGCGATTCCATATCAATTTCGATAGCAGAATCCTGGCTTGACGGATCGTAAGTGGAAAGCGCAAGTAATATTCTTTTCACGGAGTTTCTCAGGGCGGTAATATTGTAACCTCCCTCGAGCGTCAACACAACTCTTCCGGAACAGAACTCCGATGCCTTTCTCATAATGCTCTTGATCAATTGTTCGTAGCCATCTTCAGTAAGGTTCATGCCACCGAGAGGATCTTTTTCGTGGGCATCAAACCCTGCTGATACCAGAATAAGCTCAGGCATGAACGCATCTAGAAGTGGTTCAACCAGCATTTTAAAAACTGTAATGTATTCCATGTCACCAGCGCCAGCAACCAGAGGCACATTAACGGTGAACCCTTCACCTGGACCGTGTCCTACTTCCCTGATACCACCGGTTCCAGGATAATGCGGGTATTGGTGGGTCGACAGGAACAACACTCTGGGGTCCTCGTAAAACGAATTTTGCGTACCATTTCCATGGTGTAGATCCCAATCTATGATCGCCACTCTTTGCATCTTGTGGTGAGTCAAGGCGTAATGGGCGGCCAGAGCAACATTATTGAATAGGCAAAACCCCATTGCTCGGCGTCTTTCCGCATGGTGTCCAGGCGGCCGTACAAAAGCGAAACCATTCCTCACCCTGGAATCCACAACGGCATCTATGAGGCTAAACAGTCCTCCTGCAGCTTTAGATGCCGCCTCCCAAGAATACTCACATGCGGATGTATCAGGATCCAAAAACGTCGTTTCACAACTCTTCGTATCACATATCTTTTCAACGTACCGGGAATCGTGGTTCAGGCAAAGCTCCTCATAAGAAGCTTCCCTTGCTGGTACGGTTAAAAGGTTGAACGCCCCTCCAAGTTGATCGAGCATTTGATAGATAACTTCAAGTCTCTCGGGACTCTCAGGATGATACATCCCCATGTCGTGTTTTAAGTATACGCTTTCTCTTACTATTCCGGTAGGCTTCATTTGTCGATGCGCCTTAAATTAGTTTTTTAGAAATTCTTTGGGAGGGCTCTTTCGTAACTAATTCTATCATAAGCTTTTTCCAAGATAAAAATAACACTGCTACATGTAACAGTCAAATTTTTTCCTACGCCATTCTGAATCTTGATAAATGCCGGCCTCTATCACAAAACGTCTTGATGGCCTCCTGGAAATACATCAAATCCTCAATTCATTTTCTCAATGTCGTTTTAATTGTTTCAGCAATCGCTATATTTGTAATAAAGTATGATGCGCTGGAAAGACTGGACACTGATTTGTTCGGATTTAGTGCTCGTGTTGAGTAAGTTTTGGAGGTGAAGATGCTACTGGCTATTGACGTTGGAAACACCAATATAGTTCTCGGACTCTACGAGGGTTCAAAACACCTTGGAACGAGACGAATCCGAACAATGGAAGATGCTACGGCTGATGAATTTTGGCTCATACTTCGAGATCTGACTCAAATGACGGGTATTGAGCCCAAGAACCTGGAAGACGTGATTATCGCTTCTGTGGTTCCACCATTGCGGACTGCATTTGAAGAGCTTTGTGACAAATTTTTAAATATAGATCCTATTTTTGTCGGTCCGGGAATCAAGACCGGCATGCCAATCCGGTATGACAACCCGAAAGAGGTGGGAGCAGATAGAATTGTGAACGCTGTGGCTGCTTTTGAGAAATACAAATGCGAGTTGATAGCTGTAGATTTTGGAACCGCGACAACTTTCGATTACATAAATAGGAATGGAGAGTACGAAGGTGGGTCCATTGCGCCTGGCGTAAAGATATCTGCGGAAGCATTGTTCCACAGGGCATCAAAGTTGTTTCGTGTTGAGTTAATAGCGCCGAATCGGGTGATTGCAAAAGATACTGCTTCTGCAATTCAGTCAGGAATAATTTTCGGATACGCATCCCTGGTCGATGGTATCCTTGCCCGTATGTTTGAGGAATTGAAATCTCGACCAAAGGTTATCGCAACTGGTGGGCTTGCTCCTGTAATCGTTTCGGAAACCAGGTTGGTTGATGCCATTGAGGACGACCTGACCATGGAGGGACTCCGAATCCTATATGCTAGAAACCGCCCAACAAAACGCTAAATGTTTTAATAAGTAAATAAAAAACCCCATTCCTGAAGAGGAATGGGGCTAGGTAGGTTTTTTAACCTAAAGAGCAAATATTAGAACACACCCTTGACCTTGCCTGTTTCGACATCAACGTCAATTCTTCGGAATGCTGGGTTGGAGCTAGTTCCAGGCATGAGAGAAATTGTTCCGGCAACAGGCACGACGAATCCAGCTCCCTTGTACGTAAGGATGTCTCGAACTGGCAACACCCAACCTTTGGGGGTTCCTTTGATATTGGGATCATGAGAGAGACTCAGGTGAGTCTTGACCATGCAGGTTCCCAGTTTCGAAAGTTCTGGATCGGTCTCCATTCTCTTGGCCTTGGCTTCGGCTTCCGGAGTAAAGCTGACGCCGTCCGCGCCATAAACTTCCTTGGCTATAAGCTCAATTCTCTGTCGCAGAGGTAAGCTCAGGTCATAGAGGAACTTAAACTCGTTTTTCTCTTCACAAGCATCGACAACTGCGTCCGCGAATTCGAGAGCTCCGTCGCCACCCTTGAGCCAATGTTCAGATACAGCCACTCTAGCTCCCGCAGCTTCAGATAGTCTCCTAACTGCAGCTATTTCGTCTTTGGTGTCTGTATAGAATGAATTGATACAGACAACTGGATTGATGCCCGCTTTTTTTACCGTCTCAATGTGATGAACGAGGTTTTTGCATCCAGCTTCCACCCAGCCAACGTTCTCACCATCATATTCTTTTGGCATCGGCAGACCTGGTCTTGGAACCGGGGCGCCACCATGACACTTCAGAGCCCTAATTGTCGCTACGACAACTGCGCAGTTTGGTTTGAGACCGGAAAAACGGCATTTGAGGTTCCAGAATTTTTCGAAGCCTATGTCAGCTCCAAAACCAGATTCAGTTACGTGATAGTCGGAGAGTTTCAGACCAACTCGGTCAGCGATGATTGAAGATTGGCCAATGGCTATATTGGCGAACGGACCAGCGTGAACAAATACTGGCTGACCTTCAACAGTTTGTAGCAAATTGGGATTCAGAGCTTCGACCATCCATGCCGTCATTGCCCCATCGACCTCAAGGTCAGCAGTGGTTACCGGTTCGCCCTTTTTGTTGTAGGCCACCACAATCTTACCCATACGTTCACGCATGTCTTTGAGGTCCGTAGAAACGGCTAAAATGGCCATAATTTCAGATGAAACGGCGATGCCAAAGTGGGACTTCATCAGGAAGCCATCCATTTTGCCACCTTGACCGATAATTATGTTACGAAGAGCCTGAGCGCAGAAGTCGATGATCCATCCAAATTCAACGTTTCGGGGATCAATATTGAGTCTTGGCTGGCCTCTCTTGGCCCATTCTTCATCATCATAGTTGAATTCGTGCTGCATACGGGCAGTCAAGGCAACCATAGCTAGATTGTGCGCATTCATGATGGCATTGATGTCGCCCGTAAGACCTAATGAAAAGGGAGTCAGCGGAATGCACTGGGCGAGGCCACCACCGGCTGCTGATCCTTTGATGTTCATTGTGGGACCACCAGATGGCTGACGGATGGCTGCTACGACATTCTTGCCACGCTTTCCAAGGCCTTCTACTAACCCCATGGAGCTAGTAGACTTTCCCTCACCCAAGGGCGTGGGAGTTATAGCAGTAACGTCAATATACTTTCCGTCAGGCTTGCCCTTCGTCCGTTCCAGCACTTTTCTAAAGTCAATCTTGGCGACATAATGACCGTGAGGCAGTAACTCCTCTTCTGTTAGACCAAGCTCATCTCTGAGCTGATACACGGTTTTCATAGTTTTTTCAGCTTCTTCAGCTATCTGCCAGTCGGCCATCTTGGTTGGATCCAATGCCATTGATACCTCCTCTGAGACTATTCAGCGAATCGAATTACGCTGCTTCTTTCTTAACTAAAAAATGGATTAGATAACTTAAGGCGGAAGAACGTATATATTAGTAGAATTCCCAAATTGTGGCAACTTAAAAAGCATTTGGTTTTGAGATCATTACTAAAAACAGCTAAGCATTTGCAGTCCTAGCCGTAGGCTAAGACAAGGAACGAAAGGCATTATTGAAGATAGCCAATCCGTCTCCTTGCTCATCCAGCAATTCGCGAGTCCACCTGGGGTGATGAGTTCGATGGATAAAGCATTCTGGATGTGGCATCAGCCCAAAAACCCTTCCTGTAGGATCACAGAGGCCGGCAATAGATCTGGCAGAGCCATTGGGATTCCATGGATAATCCATTGTAGGTTCGGATGTATCAGGGGAGGTGTAGTACAAAACTGCTTGCCCACGAGCTACTACCGCGTCTAAAACCGTATCATCCAACGCTACTATTTTCCCCTCGCCGTGACGAACAGGTAAATAAAGTTTATCCAAATCTTTCGTAAACACACACGGCGACTTCGGGTCAACCGCCAGAGTTACCCATCTGTCTTCAAATCTACCTCTGTCATTCCCAGTTAATGAAAAATTTCTTTGTTCGTAATTAGATTCCAGGGCAGGAAGAAGACCCAACTTAACTAACAACTGAAAGCCATTGCATATCCCTAGTACAAGGGAGCCTTTCTCAACGCAGCGGATTATTTTTTCAAGCAACCTCTCTCCGCCCACTAAAGAATACCTGATTCTGTTAGCACACGCCTGAGCTGCTCCGAGATCATCCCCATCCAAAAAACCACCCGGAAATACAAGTAACTGATAATTTTCGATGTCGATTTCACCTGCAATAATAAAATTCAGGTGACCCAAGTCTACATTCTTGAAACCAGCGGACTCCAGGGCAAACTTTGTTTCATATTCGCAGTTTATACCATGGCCCGTCACAACCAATGCGCTAAGCGCCATCGCACTTCCTTCTCTTAACGCTCTATCTTTCAAAATAATGTTCTAACAGACTCCGAAGCTAAATTTAGATATGTGGTGGGAAATATACCAATGTAAAGAACAATAACCACAGATATCACAAGGGCCAAACTCATTGAAGGGCTGAACTGCAGTCTTTCTGGTTCCCCATCAGGCGATTCCATATACATTTTCATTACTACTCTAAAATAGTAAAATACTGAGGCTGCGCTTGTAAGCACTCCAATAATGACCAACCAAATATATCCGGCTTTGATGGCTGCGCTAAAAATCGTGAACTTACCAACAAATCCTGCGGTAGGAGGAATTCCAGCCAGTGAGAAAAGGAAGATCGCCATTGCGACAGCCAGTGCTGGGTGAGTACGTGACAGGCCCCTGTAATCATCTAGGTAAACATTGGCTTCACCCTTACGACCAATGAGAGTGACTATTCCGAAAGCACCCAGGTTTGTAAAAGTGTACGCTAACAAATAATACAGGATTCCAGACACACCATCAGGAGAACCAGCGATCATTCCAATCAATATGTATCCGGCATGGGCAATACTGGAATACGCCAACATTCGTTTGATATTGTCCTGAATCAAGGCGGCCAGATTTCCCAGAACCATGGTAAGCACAGCCAGAATCCAGAGTATATTGGTCCAATTGACCTGTAAAGCGTTCAATGAATCGAAAAAGACCCTAACAAATGCTGCAAAAGCTGCTGCCTTGACACCTACAGACATAAAACCGGTAATCGGACTAGGCGCTCCTTCGTAAACGTCAGGCGTCCACATGTGGAATGGAACCGCGGCAACTTTGAACGCAAATCCAACCAGTAGTAATCCCATGCCGACCACGCCCATCAATGAGAATGAACCGCTCTGAAAATATTTGGCTAAACCTGGCAGGCCCAAGGAACCAGAAGCTCCGTACAATAATGCCGCGCCGTAAAGGAACAGCCCACTTGAAAAGGCCCCTAGTATTAGATATTTCAAGGCTGCTTCGCTGGACTTAGACGATTTAGACAATATCCCTGTCAAAACATAGACAGAAATCGAAAGAGTCTCCAGCCCTATGAATATCGTCAACAGGTGGTTACCTGAGACCATAAACATCATTCCAGCGCCTGCAAACATCAACAATACGAAATACTCGTATAAGTCCATCCCTTCATCAGAAAGGTAACGCAAAGATGTTAAAATAGTCATCCCGAGCGCAAATAGTATGAGAAGATTGAAAAACCAGGTGTAGCCGTCAAGAGTAACCATCGACACAAAGGCGACTTTGTTTATAGCCCTAAGCGGAGCATTAGCGGCAAATGCTAGTAAGACAGCTGCTGCGCTGATTATTCCGCCGATGGTGGCAGCCCTGTTTTTAATGAATAGGCCAGCAACCATTGTCACTACACCTGCTGCACTCAGAATTATAGCAGGTAAAATACCACTCAGATCAACTTCGGGTATTTGTATCATCCCGATCGCTCCTGATACTAATATCTTCCGTCCGACGGACTAGCCGTAACGGAATTGACCAAATGATAGTATTTTCCGGTAGAGCCTAACTGGACTTTAGAACTGTCCATGTCAGAAACCAGAGCCCTTTTCTTTTCCACTTGCTGAATGAAATGTTTGACTGATGGCTCCATCGGCTTTATGAACGTGCTTGGATAGACACCAATCCAAACAACAAACACTAACAAAGGAATTAACACGGCTACTTCTCGAACCGACATGTCCTCCAGATCAGCATTCTTTGGGTTCGTCACCTCCCCAAACATGACTCTCTGAAACATCCAAAGCATATAAACAGCCGCAAAGATAACCCCCGAAGCTGCAAAAACCGTATACCAAGGATAGACCTTGAAGGTTCCCAGAAGAATTAAAAACTCACCAACAAAACCGTTCAATCCTGGAAGGCCTATAGAAGATAGCGTGAATATCATGAAAAATACTGCGAATAGAGGCATTACCTTGGATAATCCACCAAATTCAGCGATCAGCCTGGTGTGACGTCTTTCGTAGACCATGCCAACAATAAGGAAGAGAGCTCCAGTAGATAGACCATGGTTAATCATCTGGATAATGCTACCCTCAAGCCCCTGTACGCTCATAGCAAACATTCCGAGCATGACAAAACCCAAGTGGCTCACACTGGAAAATGCGACAAGTCTTTTCATGTCAGTCTGGACCATGGCCACCCATGCTCCATAAATAATGCCTATAACCGCCAATAGGCAGATCCATGAGGCAGCGTCCATTGCGGCGTTAGGAAACAATGGAATGGCATAACGTATAAAACCATAAGTTCCCATCTTAAGTAATACAGCAGCCAGGACAACGCTTCCCACGGTTGGAGCCTCAGTGTGGGCATCGGGCAACCATGTATGGAATGGAAACATCGGAACCTTGATCGCAAAAGCCAGGAAGAATGCCAGAAATAACCAGAATTGAGCCCCCACAGGAACAGCTACATCGTATAGTTTTAAGAGATCAAAGGTATATACTCCTGTTGATTTTCCAGCCATGAAGTATAGCGCCAATATTGCGACAAGCATCAGTAATGATCCAACGATAGTATACAGGACAAACTTGATGGCAGCATATAGTCGTCTGGCAGGATTACCCCATACTCCGATCAAGAGATACATAGGGATCAACATGATTTCCCAAAAAACATAGAAAAGGAACAGGTCAAGCGACACGAAGACACCGATCATTCCGATCTGAAGAAATAACAGACAGATCATGAACTCTTTAACTCTTACTTTGATGTCCTCCCAACAAGCCAGGACTACAATTGGGCCAAGAAAGGTCGTTAGAAGCAATAGAAAGAGACTGATTCCATCAATGCCAAGTTTGTATGAAATACCCCAATCCCTAATCCAAGGTTTATTCTCGACAAACTGCATGGAAGCCGTTGTAGGATCAAACTGAAAATACACAAACAGACTGACGACAAAATCCACCAGCATAAACACCATGGTTATCCATCTTAAAGTGTTATGTGATCGCGGATTTATGAATAACAACACAATTATGCCGATTAGTGGCAAAAATGTTATCAGACTTAGTAGGTAGGACACATTCTCCATGAATGATACGCCTCCGTGTCTTATCTTAAGACGAGATAACCGACGACAACTGTGGCCCCAAAAAGTATCGAAAGGGCATAATCCTTTACAAGACCCGATTCAAGATAACTTAGGAGCTTGCCGAATCCGCGGGTGACTTTGGCAACTCCATTGACTGCTCCATCAATAACTAGTTCGTCAAATTCTTTCCAAAGCATCCTTGAGAATTTCACTATAGAGTCCACAAACAAGTAATCATAAAGCTCATCGATCCAGTACTTGTTGTAAACCAACTCATGAATCTGAGGCATCCGTTCAACGGCCCTATCAGAAGCTTTCACGTTCGTCACATAC